>DAIRDI010000059.1:0-13704 GCA_036796235.1 Candidatus Competibacteraceae bacterium
GCGCGGCGCGGTGCGGGTGCTGGGGCGGGTGGTCGGACGGCGGCCGGTGGCGGAACTGGCCCGCGAGGTCGGGCTGGTGATGCAGCAGCCGGCGCGGATGCTGTTCGCTTCCTCGGTGCGCGCCGAACTGGCCGCCGGGCCGCGCGTTTTGGGTCGCCACGATCCCGCCTGGTGCGCGCGACTGAGCGAGCGGTTCGGCCTCGATCGGCTGCTGGACCGTCTTCCTCAGACCCTCAGCGCCGGCGAGCAGCGGCGGGTGGCGATCGCGGCGGTGTTGGCCTCCCGGCCGCGGGCGCTGCTGCTGGACGAACCCACCGCCGGTCAGGACGCCGGCGCCCGCGCCACCCTGCGCGTCCTGCTCGGGGAATGCGCCGCCGAGGGTGTGGCGATCACCGTGGCGACCCACGACCCCTTTTGGGCCTATTCCCTTTGTCATCGCTGGGCGACTCTGGCCGAAGGCCGGATCGCCGCCGACGCCGATCCCACCGCCATAATGGCGCAATGGGAGGACCTGCATCAGGCCGGATGGCCCGCATGGGCAGTCGCCGCCTGATGGCCGCACCCCACCCATCCGAGTCGCTGGCGCCGCTGCCGGCGCGAACCGGAGGCTTCGATCCCCGCGCCAAGTTGGTGGTTTACCTGTTCGGTTGCGGCCTGATCCTGGCGACGCTCCAGCTTCTGGAACTGATCCCGCTGGCTGGAGCGGCGTTGCTGGGGATTGCGAGCGGACGCTACGGGCGGGCGTGGTGGCGGGTCATGCGCCTGCTGTGGCCGACCCTGCTGCTGTTCGCGGCGATCGTCGGACTCAGCGGAGGTCCCGAAGCCGCCGCCGGAGCGGTATTGCGTCTGCTGGCCCTGGTGACCGCCAGCGTACTATTTTTCGCCACCACGCCGCCGGAGGAACTGGGCGATGCGCTGCTGGCCAACGGTTTTTCTCCGCGACTGGTGTTTCTGTTGGAGGGGACTTTGCGCTTCACCCCAGCCATGGCGGACCTAGCCCGCGAGGTGCGCGAGGCTCAGGAAAGCCGAGGCATCCGCCTGGACGGGTTTTATCTGTTACGCAATGGCTCCGCCCTGCTGACGCCGCTGCTGGCCAGCGTGATGCGCTTCGCCGACGATCTGGCCGAGGCGCTGGAACTTCGCGGTTTCGGCGGTCCGCGTCGCACTCCCCTGGTGGAATACCGCTTCCGGACGCGGGACTGGGGACTGGTGGCAATCGCGGCGCTGGCGACGGGGTTGTGGATCGGTTGAGGCGCTAGGCCCGCTCCCAGGCAAAGCCGGTCAGATTGCGCCGCTTGCGGCTGAACTCCACCCCGATCAGATAAATCGGCCCGCCCGCGGCGCGGTATTTCTCGGCGTAGCCCTTGTCCTTGAGCTGTTGCAGGGCGCCGCCTTCCGGGGCGCTCTCCACCACCTTGAACTCGAACAGGTACACCCGGTCCTGGACTTTCACGGTCATGTCGATGCGCCCTTGGTTGGTGGCGTCTTCCAGCACGATGTCCAGCCCCAGCGCGGCGAAATGGCTGTAGAACACGCTGGCGTAATAGCCTTCATACCGACAGATCGGATTGTTGTCGTACCACTGATGCGGGATGCTGGCGAACAAGGCATGCAACAGGTCTTTCAGCCCGTCCAGATCGTCGGCCAACAACAGATCCAACAGCCGCAGCCGGTGGGCGAAGCTCTGGCTGGGATCGGCGGTGTAGACCGAGAGCAGGCTGGCGTTGAGGCTGGTTTCGACTTCGTGGTTGGGATAGCCCAGGGTGTAAACCCAGTGGCCCCGGATCGGCTCCTCGACCTTCTGGATGGTCAGATAGCCGGTCTGGAACAGCAGCGCCTCGGTAGCGATGTAGTCCACGTCGAACGTCGACAGTAACTCCAGGCCCGTGCGCAGGCGGACCAGATTCGGAGTAAAGAAACCGCGTTTGGCCAGCAATTCGACCAGAAAGGTCGGTGTGCCAGTCTCGAACCAGTAGGGTCTGAATTTGCGGCTATCAAGATACAGCAGAATGTCGAACGGGTTGTAGACCGGCTCTCCCAGAAAATTGTAACCGTTATACCAGCGTTTCACCTCGGCCAAATCCACCCCCTCCAAATGCTCGGCGAAGGCGTCGATCAGTTCGGCGTGCGTGTAGCCGCACAGGGTCGCGGTGCGGGAATCGAGCGTGACATCCTTAAGGTTGTTCAAGCCCGAAAACAGCGAGACTTTGGAGAACTTGCTGACCCCGGTCAGCAGCACGAATTTGAGATGCGGGTCGAGGCTCTTGATCACCGAGTAGAAGTTGCGCAAGCCCTCGCGCATCGCCCGCGCCAGGTCGGGGTCCCGCAGATGGTCCAGAATCGGCTTGTCGTATTCGTCGATCAGCAAGACCACCGGTTGGCCGGCGGCCTGGCGCAGGTTCCTCACCAATCGGGCCAGCGCGAGATGCACCGGCGCTTCCTCCCACGCCAGACCGTAGCGTTGGTGGTTGAGCCGCAGTTGATCCAGCAGGGTGGCGTCCAACAGGGCGCGGTCGGGCAGCACACCTTCACTGAAGTCGAAGCGCAATACGGGGTAGGTTTGGCTCCAATCCCAGTGGCGTTCCAGATACAGCCCTTCAAACAGCTCCCGGCTGCCGGCGAAGGCCTCGGCCAGGGTGTCCACCAGCAGGCTCTTGCCGAAGCGCCGGGGCCGGGCCAGGAAGTAATACTTGCCCTCCTCGGCCAACCGGGCGATGTGGGCGGTTTTGTCCACATACACGTAGCCCTGGGTGCGCATCTCGCGCAGGTTTTGCAGGCCGATAGGCAGTTTCTTTTTCATGGCGGACGGGTCCGAATCGGCGGGGGCTATAGCGAAGCACTATAGCGCAAAATCCCTCGCCCACCGCCATGAAACCGAAAGGCGTAATACGGTCAAACAGGGTCTTCTGAAAGAGAGACCTTGTTTGGCCTTTATTTTACCCACCACCATCGAAAGCACCCATACAGATGACCTTCGAGCTACCGAGCCGCGCGTCTTGTGAGTAGCAGCCCGAGCAGACCGAAGACAAGCAGAGCGGCGGACGTGGGTTCCGGAACTGGATTCACTTGCCTGGTAACGGTCACGCTGCCCGGCGTAACCGGCTCTGCCAAGAGAGAAACTCCGTAGGCATCCCCCAAGGCGTTTACTGAAATGCCGATCGGGCTGTTGTTTCCGTAAGCATTCACCTCCCCCTTTCTAAATGGCGGTTCAGAGGGGATTTCGCAGCGATGACCGGTTTGTAAATCATCCGGGGACTCCCTTGGGTGAAGGGATAGCCTCCGGCGCCTGCCAGGGATTACGCCCCTTGTTGACGGCGGAACGGCGGGTGGAGCAGGAGCGCCGAGCCAAGGAGCAGGAGCACCAAGCGCGCATCGCCGCCGAGCGGCAGGTCGCCCAACTGCTCGCCCGACTCAAGCAGGCCGGTATCGAACCGTAGTCGCCCTGCCGCTACCGCCGCCTCTCAAGCACCGACTTTGTGGCCTTCTTGACCGTCGCCACCGCCACCACTCCGCCGAAACACCACCAGATGATCGATATCCAGACGAATGCCGATGCACTGTCCCAGCGCGCGGTTGTGGTGGCTGGTGGCAATCGCGGCGCTGGGGACGGGGTTGTTGGGGATCGGGTTGCCGTTTGGTCTGCCATAGGGGCGGATCATACGCAGATCGCACTGATAAAATTAAGAAATAACCGCTCGGATGGATCAGGTTTCACTCGACTAACTGACTGAAATCCGACTCCACGGAGGGACCAGGCTAATCGCCGTTTAGAATTCCCCCCCGGCGAGCTGGCGTGAGAAAGCGTCTTCGGTGAGTACCGCCCAAGCGCCGCCCGACCGCCGGACCTCCTTCTCCAACGCAATCAGCACGGACTCTTCGAACGCATGCGCGAACGACAGCAGGCCGGCCAAATCACCATCAACGCCTGGCCGCAGAATGCCGAGAACACCTGATCTGGCAAGGGAAGCAATCCGAGCAGCCCAGTCATCGCCGAGCAAATCAATCAAGGCTAGCCGATCGCAGTCCGGTGGAGCCGCCTCCGGCGCGGACAGCAAACCGACTTGGCCTTGCAGCCACCAGGGATAGCGGGCATCGTCGAACAATCGCGCCACGGCCTCTGGACGACGGGTCGACAGTAACAAAATGGTCGCCGGCGCACGAGTCACGGCCTCTTGCACGCGCCCGAGGAGACCGCGCCGGCCAAGCGCTCTCCCGAGATCATCGGCAACAGGCGACCAATCATCGGTGGCCCGGCTATCCACGGTGGAACATGGAAAGGTTACGCGGGCGACGGCGGTCAGCGCTCGCGCCAAGACGGTTGCTATGGTTTGAGGTACTCCCGCATCTGGCGAGACCGGCGACCGTCGCCAACCAATCAACGTCATATGGCCTGTTTCCGGGGGCAGTGGACCGAGTTGCCAATGGCCGCCTCGCGGCTCGCGGCAGATGAAAAAGGTGGCTTGCGCGGTATTCACTGAAGGACTTTCATTGGGGTTGGACGATTTGCGGCAAGGGAGTAAAAAAAGTACCTTCGGCCCAATCATAGACCTCCCCGGCCAGCGCCGAAGCTCCATAATACCCGCCTATTCCGCCGATAATACAACCCCCAATGCCACCGACAGCAGTGCCTAACGGCGAGGCGGCCGTGCCGATAGCGGCGCCGCCGGCCCCCACGACTTTGCAACCCGCCCAAGCGCCCGCCCAGCCGGCGACAACTTGCGACGCGCGCCGCAATGGCTTGCTCGCTTGCACGATGGAGACAATATCGACGGCGACCCCCACTACCACCAGCACGCGCCCGGCGTAGCGGAAATATTTGGCGGCATTGTATGCGGCCGGCGAGCCGCGACCGGCGGGCGTGTGATCGGCGATCCCAAAGTTGCCGTGAGTCCCTTTTTGATTCCAGTGGTAATCGATGGTTTGGGTTTTGACGTTGTATCCGTAATCGAGTCGCAAGTGGCGCTTGCCGGTCGGGTCCTGGAAAAACAGCGTCGATGTTGAACCACCCTGCGGAACATAGCCCCTGGGCCGAAGTTCGATACACAAACCGTTGGTGCCTGGGATAGGGATGCGAACGACGCTAGCTTGGCCCACCGCATAGGGAATACCTCCCGATATGGGGGCGTCATGCACGGGTTCGGCCATTAAACGTCTCCTCTAAGTCGAACGGTCTTGAACTCAATGATTACCCGGCGTCCTTCTGGCCGGCGAACCACGCCGCCAGCTCATCCAAACCATTCACCACCACATCCGGATCGATATCCCAAGGATCGAATACCGCCTCCGGCTGTCGTTTGATCCAGGCGGCGCGCAGACCGGCGGCCTTGGCGCCGATCACATCCCAGGCGTTGCTGGAAATCAGCCAGGTCTCGCCCCGCGCGCGGCTGGTCCGGCGCGCCAGGTAAGCGTAGACTTCCGGATCGGGCTTGAAGGTGCGCAGGTCGTCGACGCTGACCACATCTTCCAGGCGGGGCAGCAGGTCGGCGTTAGCCAACAACGCGCGAATGCTGGCTTCGACCCCGTTCGAGAACGCCACCAGTTGATGGCCCTGGGCTTTCAAGGCATCCAGGCTGGCCGTGACTTCCGGGAACGACGGCAGATACCGATAGGCTTCGAGCAACCGGTCCCGGTCGGATTCCGGTAGCTCGCAGCGCAGGACCTGCTGGGTATAGCGCAGCGCCTGTTCGGTGCAGACGTCGAAATCCACGTAGCGCCGCATCAGACCCCGTCGGAAGGCGTACTCCAACTGCTTGCTCCGCCACAATTCGGCGAACCGGACCGCTTGTTCGCCCACCAGCGCCGTCAGCGGCTCGGCCAAGGCCAGCGGGTCCACCAGCGTACCGTAAATATCGAACCCCAAGGTGCAAGTTTTTTCCTCGTCCTCTTCCATAGCATTTACCCGAAAAATTCATGTTGCGAGATGAGCCTGGTGGGCTGACCCACGCTTCAGCTAGTCAGCGCGGATCACCGCAAGCAACAATAGCAACCAGGCCAGCAGGAAAGCGATCCCTCCAAGTGGGGTGACCGCCCCCAGCCAGCGGATGCCGCTCAGGCTCAGAGCGTACAGACTGCCCGAGAACAGCAGCAGACCGGCGGTCATCAGAATGCCCGAACCTCGTAGCAACCCGGTGTCGGGAAGACGCGACGCCAACACGCCGACCACCAACAGTCCCAAGGCATGATAGAAATGATAGTGGACGGCGGTCTCGTAAATAGCCATGAATTCGGGGATCAAGGTTTTTTTCAGGGCGTGCGCGCCGAATGCACCCATCGCCACCGCCAGTAGCATGGCGAGGCTACCCAGCCCCAGAAACACTTTGGCCAGTATCGGCATGGTTTCTCCTCAATAGATTACGGCAAGGACGAGAGTGCTAAAGCGCCGAGGCGATTTGCTCCTGAATTTGCTTGACGACCGCCAATGGGTCTTTGGCGTCGCGGATGGGCCGCCCCACCACCAGATAATCCGCGCCGTTGCGAATGGCCTGATCAGCGGCGGCAATCCGTTTCTGATCGTCCTCCCGCACGACATCGTTCGTGCCCGGCCGAATACCGGGCGTCACGATCAGGAGTTGGTCGCCCAACCCCTCGCGCAGACGCGCCACCTCCAACCCCGAGGAGACGATCCCGTCGCAACCCAGATCGAGGGCTTTGCGGGCGCGCAGGTAGACCAGATCCGCAATGCTCCCGGTCAAGCCCATCTCCCGCAGATCGGATTCGTCGAAACTCGTCAGCACAGTCACCGCCAGAATTCGGGCGTCCTCGCGTTCCCGCACGGCCGCGCGCAGGATCGGGTCGTTGCCGTGGACGGTGATGAACGTCGCGCCCTTGTCCTTCAGTTCGCGCACCGCGAGGGCCACGGTTTCCGGGATATCGAAAAACTTTAGATCCACCATGACTTGATGCCCGCGTTCCCGGATCATCTCGATCACGGGAAAGCCGCCAGCCAGGAACAGTTGCAAGCCCACTTTATAAAAAGTCACTTGTTCGCCCAAGCGATCCAGCCATCGCTCGGCTTCATCCTTCGAGCTGACATCCAGAGCGAAAATGAGGCGTTCCTTCAGGGAAATGTTTTTTTTCATCTTCAGAGTCTCAATAGATCGGTCGTGGTTTGATCCCGCACCCACAACATCGATGATCGACGGTATTTCGGCACAATAAAAAAGGCTTGCGCGGAATGAGCGCAAGCCTTTTGATGTGGTGGCCAGGGTCGGAATCGAACCAACGACACGCGGATTTTCAGTCCGCTGCTCTACCAACTGAGCTACCTGGCCAGATCGCGCGCCGCGCGAAAGAATCGTGGATTTAAGCAGCTTGCACGCCAAGCGTCAAGCCGGCTCACTCCTTGGGCGGCACGTAGCCTTCCGGCAACTCCGAACCCGCGCCGAAGAAGAACTGCCCCATCTGTTCCTCCAGGAACTGCCGGGCCTTCGGTTCAAACGGCGTCAACCGATATTCGTTGATCAACATGGTCTGCTGGCGCAACCAATGCTGCCAGGCTTCCTTGGAGACATTCTCAAAAATCCGCTTGCCTAGTTCCCCAGGATAGGGAGGACGATCCAAACCTTCGGCTTCGACGCCGAGCTTGACGCATTTTACCATTCGAGCCATCGCTGCCTCCCGGTTGATTTCACCATTCGCTAGCCAAGGTCGCCAACAGCCGCCGCACTGGCGCGGCGACTCCCGGGCCATCGGATTCGCGGGTGTTATACCAGACAAACCGCTCCCCCGCCATCACCGCCCCACCCGATCCGGTCACCACCGCCGACACCGGCGTGATATCGAGATGGAAATGACTGAAGCTGTGACGCACCACGCCCCACGAACCTTCGACCGCCACCGCCACCCCCAAACGGTCCCGGCACCAGGCGGCGATGTCACTCTCTGAAGGACACTCGGGAAAGCTCCATAACCCACCCCAAATCCCGACCGGCGGCCGCCGCTCCAGCAACACCGCGCCGTCCGCCGCACGTAACAACAACATCCGGACAGTCCGGACCGGCAACGCACGGCGCGGCTTGGGAGTTGGATAAGCACTTTCTCGCCCCAAGGCATGGGCCGCGCACCCATCCGTCAGCGGACATGCCTCGCAAAGCGGCCGCCGCAGCGTGCAAACCAAGGCCCCCAGATCCATCACCGCCTGCGTGTAATCGGCCACGCGCGCGGTCGGGGTGTAGCGCTCCGCCAGATTCCATAGCGTCGCTAGCACGCGCGACTGACCGGGCCAGCCGTCCACCGCCGCGAAGCGCGCCAGCAAGCGCTTGACATTCCCGTCCAAAATCGGCTGACGCTGACCGGTAGCCAAGGCCAGAATCGCTCCTGCCGTCGAGCGGCCAATTCCCGGTAGACTCTGAAGAATGGCCACATCCAGCGGCACCTCGCCGCCGCACCGGTCGCGCAGGATGCGCGCCGCCTGGTGCAGATGGCGGGCGCGCGCGTAATATCCCAATCCGGCCCACAGCCGCAGCACTTCATCCAAATCGGCGTCGGCCAGGGCGCGGATGTCGGGAAACCGCGCCATAAACCGTTCATAATAGGGAACAACCGTCGTCACCTGGGTCTGTTGTAGCATGATCTCTGAAATCCAGACCCGATACGGCGTCGGGTTCTCCTTCCAGGGCAGCCGTTTACGGCCGTGCGCGTCGAACCAATCCAGCACGCGCTGGCCGAATGTTTCCGGATTCATCAGTTCTCGCTTCGTGAGGATCAAACAGATGGCGCGCATTCTGATCGCCGGGTGCGGCGATGTCGGCACGGCCTTGGGTCGCAATCTGAGCGCGACCGGGCATGCAGTCTGGGGGTTGAAACGCCGCCCCGTCGATCTACCGGCCAGCATTCGGCCGCTGGCGGCCGACCTGACCGATCCGGCGACGCTGGCCACGCTACCCACGGCGCTGGATTACGTAGTCTACAGCGCCGCCGCCGCCGGTTTCGGGGAGGAAGCTTACCAGGCTGCCTACGTCGCCGGCGTTCGCCATCTGCTCGCTGCGCTGCGCCAAGCCGGTCAACGACCCAAACGGCTGCTCTTCACTTCCAGCACTTCGGTCTACGCCCAAAACCAGGGCGAATGGGTGGACGAAGACTCACCCGCGGAGGCCAGTGGTTTCAGCGGCCGCTGTATTCGGCAAGGCGAACAGCTCCTGTGGGACAGCGGCTGGCCGGCGGTGGCGATCCGCTTCGGCGGTATCTACGGACCCGGGCGGACCCGTTTGATCGACAGCGTCCGCGACGGTACGGCGACTCGATCTGCCGGCACGGCGCTTTATACCAACCGCATCCACCGCGACGACTGCGCCCGCGCCTTGGAACACCTGCTATTCCTTCCCGAACCCGCGCCGCTCTACCTCGCCGTTGACGACGATCCGGCGCCGCTAAACGAAGTGCTGAGCTGGCTGGCGGTTCAACTCGGAGCACCCGAACCCGCGCGGGTCTCCACCCCGCCCTCAAAGCCCGGCGCGCGAACCAGCGACGTCGCGTCGCGGATGCGCGCCAGCAAACGCTGCCGTAATACCCGGCTGCGCGCCAGCGGCTTTCTATTCCATTATCCCAGTTACCGGGACGGCTATGCGGCGCTGCTGCGTCAGGAAAACTGAAAACCCGCGAGCATTAAGTCTCAAGCCGCGACTTTCATCCTTTATCCTTCAAAACGCTGTTCCCGAGAAATCGTAGCTCATCTCGCGGTACGGCTGCTGCAGAAAGAATCCCTGGATCAGATCGACGCCCAGCGACCACAGGATGGGCATGGTTTTGATATCCTCCACACCGCCGATGATCGTAGCCGCGCCCAACGCCTCCAGACCTTGCACCAAATTCTGGAGTTGCATCTGTTTCTTAGGGTCCTTGGCCAAATTGTTGACAAAATACATATCCAGTTTGACGTAGTCGGCGCCCAGATTCTTGAGTAACCCCAGCGAATCGGAACCCTGACCGAAGCGCCCCAGACAAAATCCGCAACCCAGGATTTTGATGCCGCTCAGAAACGCAAACATGTCGCGCAAGCCCCGCTCGGCGGTCGTTTCCGCCACTTCGAACACGAGACTCCGCCCCTCCACGCCAGTCTGTTCCAACTGCTCGCGCAACCAACCGCTAAAGCTCCGATCCCGAAGGGTCACCGGCAAGATCTTGATAAACAGGGTGGTCGTCGCCTGCTGCTGCAACATTTCGAGGGCTTGCCCGATAATCCAGCGATCCAGTGTTACTCCCAAGGGGTGGCTATGGACCACGCCAAACACGCTGCCAGGCACTACTTCTTGTCCCTCCCGATCGCGCAGGCGCAGCAAAACTTCGTAACGCTCTTCGGTTTCGCCGCGCATGCTGGCGATGGGCTGGAACACCAGCCAGAGCCGCTGATGATCGACGATCTCCTGTACCTGATCCAGCATGCGAGTTCGCGATGAGGCTTCTTGATCGAGTTTTGCCGGCAGCGCTTTTTGTTGCAGGTAGATCCGTTCGCTCTTGACATCCCGCGCCAAACCGCAGGCTGAATCAGCCTGCTGGATCAGCACGAGATGATCCTGACCACGCTCGGTAGCCATCGCGATACCGATACTCGTCCGTAGCAACAGGGCTTGCTCGCCGACCTTGTAGAACCCTTTTTCCAGAACGTCGCGCAGGCGCCGGGTCAGCTTGAGCAACGGCTCACCGAGCAGATTGGGGACCAGAACCGCGAGAATGGCATCGCTAAATCGCGCGGCGGGCTGTTCGGGGTTCAAGACCAGCCGCAATCGGCTGGCCGCTTGGCCCACGACCTCATCGGCGGTCGCCACGCCGGCGGAATCGCGGATGGAGCGCAAGTTTTCCAGCATGACGAACACGACCGCCAGCGACTGAGTGCGCAGACCCAGCGTCTCGAGCGCCCGCTCCAGCAAGACCAGATAGCGGCGGCGGTTGAACAGGCTGCTCACCGGATCGTTCTCGGTCAGCGTGCTGAGTTTCATCCGCATGGCGCGCGCGCGCTGTAGGCGCTGCTTGACTTCCCAACACAGATAGCTGGTCGGCGCCGGCTTGGTCAACAGGCTGGCGCCCGGCGCGTTCAAACTCATCAGGTAATGCGCGACGTCCACTGGGAAACACAACAGGATCATCGGCAAAATATCGAAATCCCGGTGCTGGGCAATCGCCCCAGCCAGTTCCGAGCCGCTAATTTCCTTGAGATCCAGATCGATCAACAACAAATCCGGCCGAAAGCGATGGATTTCCTGTAAAATCTGGAGGGGTTGGATCACCACCTTGGAACTGATGCCTTGCTCCTCCAGAACCCCCGCCATCTCCCAGGCCTCGGTCGGCTGATCGTTGACGATCAGAACTCGGTAGTAATTCTGGGCGGTCTGGGGTAACAGCAACTCCCGCAACATGTTGAGAACTTCGTCGCTGTCGTAAGGCTTGCTGAAGTACGCGGAGCCACCCGCCCGCACCGCATCCAGACGCGCGGCCATGTCGTTGCGCTCGGCCAGGAACAACACCTGTTCCCGCGATCCGATCTGCCCGCGTGAGGCGGCAATGACCGCCATGGCCGCTTCCGGACCCTCGGGAAAATCCACGTCGAGAATGATGGCGGCGGGCGCCCGTTCCCGCAACCGCTGTTCGGCTTCGACCAGGCCGCCGATCCGGCGAACCCGGTAACCGGAATCCGCGAGTTTCGCCAACAGGGGCGGTTGTTCGTCGGGAGCGATCAGAAAAATTTCCGGCAAGGGCGCCAAGAGCGGACGAGTTCGAGGCTCCTGGGCCCCCTCCTCGCTGACCCATGTATGTCGCAGCGCATCGATCAAGGCCGTCAACCGCTGCCGATCGGACTCTCGGGGAATCTCCCCAGCGACCGCGCAGCTTTTGACATGGTGCTCCAACTGTGAAATCAGGCTCGCCAAGCGCTCGTCGCCATGCTGTTGAACTTGCTGCGCCATGTCCTGCGCCAAGCGGGCCAACATCGCAAAGGACTTTGGGTTCCACTTGACGTAGTACAGCTTTTGCCACAAATCATCGATCAACTTCAGGTGGTTGATCAACCTGAGGCGTTGGCTGTCCTGACCGTCGGGCTGGCTCATGACTCTCTCCCGGTTATTCATGTATTCCGTGGCGAACCTCGGCGAGCGCCATTCGCGCGGGCCGTCAACGCTCCACCTGAGTCACGTCCCGCACCGCGCCGCAGGACGCGCTGGTGGTCATGGCGGCATAGGCGCGCAGCGCGGGAGAAACCGGCCGCTGGCGGCCGACCGGTTTCCAGGCCAGCGCCCCCCGGGCCTGCATCACCGCCCGGCGCCGTTGCAGTTCATCGTCGCTCACGGCGAGATGGATGCGACGGCCGGGAATGTCGATCTCGATCCGATCCCCTTCTTCCACGAGGGCGATCGCGCCCCCCTCCGCCGCTTCCGGCGAGGCGTGACCGATGGAGAGTCCGGAAGTCCCTCCGGAAAAGCGGCCGTCGGTGACCAGCGCGCACGCCTTGCCCAGTCCCTTGGATTTAAGATAGCTGGTCGGATACAACATCTCCTGCATTCCCGGTCCGCCTCGCGGGCCTTCGTAACGGATCAACACCACATCGCCCGGCTGGATGCGGCCGCCCAGAATCGCCGCGACCGCGTCCTCCTGGCTTTCCATGACCCGCGCCGGCCCCTGGAAACGCAGGATGCTCTCGTCCACTCCGGCGGTCTTGACGATGCAACCCTCCTCGGCCAGGTTGCCGTACAACACCGCAAGCCCGCCATCCTGGGAATAGGCGTGGTCACGGTCGCGGATGCAGCCGCTCTCGCGGTCCAGATCCAGACTCGGCCAGCGGGTCGCCTGGCTGAACGCCTGCTGGGTGGGAATACCGGCCGGGCCGGCCGAGTAACGGACGCGCGCCTCGTCCCAGGAAGAGGGACGGGTGATATCCCACCGATCCAGCGCCTCGGCCAGGGTCTCGCTATGCACCGTGCGCGCCTCGCGGTGCAGCAGTCCAGCTCGATCCAGGGCGCCGAGAATGGCGATCACGCCACCCGCGCGATGCACGTCCTCCATGTGGTATTTCTGCGTGGCGGGGGCGACCTTGCACAGATTCGGCACCCGCCGCGACAGCCGGTCGATGTCGCGCATGGTGAATGGCACTCCGGCCTCATGAGCGGCGGCCAGCAGATGCAGCACTGTGTTGGTGGAGCCGCCCATGGCGACATCGAGGCTGATGGCGTTCTCAAACGCTTCGAAGGTCGCGATGCCGCGCGGCAGCACCGAGGAATCGTCCCGTTCGTAGTAGCGCCGGGTCAGCTCGACGATGCGTCGGCCGGCTTCCAGGAACAGTTCTCGCCGGTCGGCGTGGGTGGCCAGCAGCGAGCCGTTGCCGGGCAGGCTCAGGCCCAGCGCCTCGGTCAGGCAGTTCATGGAATTAGCGGTGAACATGCCCGAGCAGGAACCACAGGTCGGACAGGCCGAGCGCTCGTACTCGGCCACCGTGGCGTCGTCGATGCGGTCGTCGGCGGCGACGACCATGGCGTCCACCAGATCCAGTTTATGCTCGGCCAGCCGGGTCTTGCCCGCTTCCATCGGCCCGCCGGAGACGAAGATGGCGGGAATGTTCAGCCGCATGGCCGCTATCAACATGCCGGGTGTGATCTTGTCGCAGTTGGAAATGCACACCAGCGCGTCGGCGCAATGGGCGTTGACCATGTATTCAACCGAATCGGCGATCAACTCGCGCGACGGCAGCGAGTACAGCATCCCGCCGTGGCCCATCGCAAT
>DAIRDI010000060.1:0-1967 GCA_036796235.1 Candidatus Competibacteraceae bacterium
GCGGAGGCGGTGTGGGCGGCGCTGCGCCAGGCCACGTTGGCCGGGCGGGTGTGTCCCTGCTTCGCCGGCAGCGCCCTGCGCAATCAGGGCGTCCAGCCGTTGCTGGACGGGATCGTGCGGCTTTTGCCGGCGGCGACCGAACGGCCGCCGAGTCTGGCGCGGCGGCCCGACGGCGGTGAGGAATGGGTGGCGATGGACGCCGACGGACCGCTGGCGGCGCTGGCGTTCAAGGTGCAACTGTGGGAAGGCCGGCGCCACGTCTTCGCCCGGCTGTATCGGGGAACCTTGCGTCCCGGCGATGCGGTGGCGATCCCCGGCCCGGACGGGACGACGCGGACCGAGCGGGCGGCGCGGTTGTTCGCGGTGGACGCCAATCACAAGACCCGTCAGGACGAGGCGACCGCCGGCCAGATCGTGCTGCTGGCCGGGCTGCGCTGGGCGACCACCGGCGATACGCTGTGCGCGCCCGATCACCCGCTGTGGCTGGAACGGATCGAAGCCCGGCAACCGGTGCTGGGGCTGGCCATCGAGCCGCCCACCAGCGCCGATGAGGAAAAAATGCTGGAGGCGCTGGACAAGCTCCAGCAGGAAGATCCGACCCTGCGGGTCGAGGAGGACCCCGAAACCGGTCAGCGCGTGCTGCGCGGCATGGGCGAATTGCATCTGCAAATCGCCTGCGAGCGCCTGCGGCGCGAGTTCAACGTCAACCTGCGGGTCGGCAATCCCGACGTGGTCACGCGCGAGACCATCAGCCAGCCGGCCGAGGGTGAAAGCCGTTTCCACCGGCTATTCGAGCAGTCGGATGGCAAGACCTTGGAAATGCAAGCCGGGGTGCGGGTGGCGGTGGAGCCGTTGCCACGCGGCGCGGGCCTGACGGTGGAAGTCGAACCGCAGGTGCGCCCGGAGGGGAGCGAATTGACGGTCGCCCAGCGCGAAGCGCTGGCGGGTGGAGCCGAGGATGTGCTGGCCAGCGGCCCGGCGACCGGCGCTCCCTTGCAGGATCTGGCGTTGCGGGTGCTGGATGTGGAGCTGTTTGGAGCGCTATCCAGTCCGCGGGCGTTGCGGGTGGCGGTGGCGGAAGCCGCGCGTAAGGCGCTGGTCCAGGCCGGCGGTTTGGCGCTGCGGCCGATCATGAATGCCGAGGTGGTGGTTCCGGAGGGCGATGTCGGGTCGGTGCTTGGGGATTTACAATCCCGACGGGCCGTGATCCGCGAGACGACGACGCTGGGCGAGATGATGATCGTTCATTGCGACTGTCCGCTGGATCGGCTGTTGGGCTACATCACCGACTTGCGCGGCATGACGCGCGGGCGCGGTCAGTTCACCATGACCTTCGACCGGTTCGACGTCGTCTGATTTTTTAGTTGCAGCGCACAAAAACCTTGCTCTTGGGGATGTATTCCCGGCGATTTTCCTTTAAAATAAACCCCAATGGTTCCTGTCTTTGGTAACGAACCTCGCGAGCGTGACGGCAGGATCGCAGTATGGGTGGCCCGGAGGTCAGACCGGCTTCCGGAGAATTAGTGTATCGAATTTGGAGTAGGCAGTGATGAACCGAACCCAGCAAGACCTGCTTGATCCCACCGAGTTGTTTGGCGACATGATCGACCTGACCAGTCAGGCTCATGCCGTCAGCGTCAACGCCATGATGAACAGTTGGGAGGGTGGCCTGGATTTCTTCGCCAACCTGCTCAAGCAAGCCGAGGAAGTGACAGCGCGCGGTGGCGCCCTGTTTCAAGGCAAGACCAATTAACGGAAGCGATGGAGCGTATTGAGCTTAAAACGGGGTAGTGGAACCCCAGCTTGCGATAAAATCAACAATATCATAATCATAAATTTGACTCCCGGCGGATCGTGGTCCCCTCTGGACCCGGCTCGCCGGGAGTCTTTTACTGCGGGGGTTCCCGTTATTTCCCCTCGGCCTTCGCTGCTCGCATTGCGTCCTTGGTAGGGGCACGGCGCGCCGT
>DAIRDI010000060.1:2067-13652 GCA_036796235.1 Candidatus Competibacteraceae bacterium
GCCGCGGCCATGCTTTCAAAATCGCCTGCACCACGGTCGCCAGCGGGATGGCGAAAAACACCCCCCAAAACCCCCACAGTCCACCGAACACCAGCACCGCCGTAATGATCGCGATCGGGTGCAAATCCACCACCTCGGAAAATAGCACCGGCACCAGAACGTTGCCGTCCAATCCCTGAATAATCAGATAAACGCCCATCAACCATAGGAATTCCGAACTCCAGCCCCACTGGAAAAACGCCACCAGCGCCACCGGTACGGTCACCACCACCGCTCCAATATAGGGCACGATCACCGACAGTCCGACCATCATGGCCAGCAGCATGGCGAACTGGAGCCCCATCAGCGAAAACGCTATGAAGGAGGCCGCCCAGACGATCAGGATTTCCAGAAACTTGCCGCGCACGTAGTTGCCCATCTGCCGATCCACCTCCCGCCACACCTGCTGCGCCAGGCTATGGTCGCGCGGCATAAACCCGTGCAACCAACTCAGAATCAGCTCCTTGTCCTTCAAAAAAAAGAACACCAGCAGCGGCACCAGAACCAGATAAATGGTTATGGTGATGATGCCTATGCCGGCCGCCAGCGACCAGGCCAAGGCATTCTGACCGATATTGAGCACTTCGGCTCGAAGAGTGTTGATCGTGCTCAACACCTGAGCCTCGGTGACCAGTTCTGGATACATTTCTGGCAGGCTGAGCAGCAACTGCTGACCTGTGACGATCATGACGGGCAATTGCTGCACCAACTGGGTCAATTGCCGGGAAACCAGCGGCAACAACCCAAACAGCAGGATCAACACAAAAGCAGTGAACAGCACGAACACCACGCTCGTCGCCAACAATCGCGGCAACCGAAGGTAGCGTTGCAGGATCTGCACGATGCCTTCCAACAGGTAAGCGATCACGATGCTGGCCAGCACCGGGGCCAAGTCCTTGCCCATGATCAGGATGACGCTGGCGCCCAGCACCAGCACGACGGTCAGAATGACCGCTTGGGGATCGTTGAAAAACCGCTGAAACCAGTCGCTGATAATCTTCATGAGATGCCTTGGCGGGTCGCCCGTTCGCGATGCGCGCGATGGTAGCAATAAAGCGGATCGGGTCCCAACCATCGCTCGATCAGCGCCTGAACCGTTATCTTCAGGCGTGGTCTATCAACGGTCGGACCCTGCGCCCCGAACCGGCGCGGATCGTAAAATCGCAGTCCCGGACAACGCGGCTTTTCGGCGCCGCCTAATCCATTCCCGGCTTTGGTCGCGGTCTCGATCCGTCGATCGCCTAACCCTCCCCGAGCCCTGTCCGCGAGGCGTCAAGATTAGAACTACCTGCCACTTTCGCGCTTTCGGTGCAACGCACTAAACTAGTGCGTGGACGGCTCTGGAAGTTGACAGTGACGGGCGCCCGCCAGACCCGGTCAAGCGCCGACCGCCGGTCCGATAGGTGATTCAGGTGCGGTTCAGGCCATTGCTATATGATTAACTTGCTGATTTTATTTGGTTAGATGCAAAGCTTTCTTATGGGATACGGCCACGCGCCCCTCAAAAACCGGACCTCGCTTTTGCCGGAAAAAACCCTAATGGTCCATTAATTGCTTATTTTAACTCAAACGTGTCCACGGGGGACCCTGCCGCAGCCAGCCACCATGAAGATGTTCGACGAGCCTCACCGGGCTCGAGACGGAAAGATGCCGGCGGGTTCGGCGGATCGAGACGGGACGCATGGATCAAATGGAGGATTCCCAGATGTTAAACCGACAGACTTGAATCGGAAGCCGTCACGCTTCCACGACTTTAGAGAGGTATGACCATGACCATTTTCAAGCGCTACTTGTCGCGCTACGAAGAGAGCCGCGAGGAAACCCTATCACTCCAGGAGTATCTGGACCTGTGCAAAAAGGATTCTGGTACTTACGCCAGCGCCGCCGAGCGACTGCTGATGGCCATCGGCGAGCCGGAAATGCTGGACACTCGTAACGATCCGCGGCTGTCGCGGATCTTCCAGAACAAGGTCCTCAAAATCTATCCCGCCTTCCAGGAATTCTACGGGATGGAGGACGCCATCGAACAGATCGTCTCCTACCTCAAGCACGCTGCCCAAGGTCTGGAGGAAAAGAAGCAGATCCTCTATCTGCTCGGGCCGGTGGGCGGCGGCAAATCGTCGCTGGCCGAGCGGCTCAAGCTGTTGATGGAGCGGATATCGTTCTACGCCATCGAAGGCTCGCCGGTCTTCGAATCGCCGCTGGGGCTGTTCAACCCCGACGAGGATGGGCAGATCCTCGAAGACGACCACGGCATTCCGCGCCGTTACCTGAACCACATCATGTCGCCGTGGGCGGCCAAGCGCCTGCGCGAATTCAACGGCGACATCACCCAGTTTCGAGTGGTCAAACTGCGCCCGTCGGTGCTGCACCAGGTCGCCGTGGCCAAGACCGAGCCGGGCGACGAGAACAACCAGGATATCTCCTCGCTGGTCGGCAAGGTGGACATCCGCAAGCTGGAGCACCTCGCCCAGAACGACCCGGACGCCTACAGCTTCTCCGGTGCCCTGTGCCGCGCCAACCGCGGCCTGATGGAATTCGTCGAGATGTTCAAGGCGCCGATCAAGGTGCTGCATCCGTTGCTGACCGCCACCCAGGAAGGCAACTACAACAGCACCGAGGGTTTGTCGGCCATCCCGTTTGAAGGGATCATTCTGGCCCACTCCAACGAGTCAGAATGGCAGTCGTTCAAGAACAATAAGAATAATGAAGCCTTCCTCGACCGGGTTTACATCGTCAAGGTGCCCTACTGCCTGCGGGTCTCCGACGAGGTGAAGATTTACCAGAAGCTGCTGACCCACAGCTCGTTGGCCGCCGCACCCTGCGCGCCTGGCACTCTGGAAATGCTGGCGCAATTCTCGGTGCTGACCCGGATCAAGGAACCGGAAAACTCCAGCATCTTTTCCAAGGTACGGGTTTACGACGGCGAAAACCTCAAGGATACCGATCCCAAGGCCAAGTCGATGCAGGAGTATCGCGACTACGCCGGGGTGGATGAAGGCATGACCGGCATTTCGACCCGCTTCGCCTTCAAGATCCTCAGTCAGGTCTTCAACTTCGATCACAGCGAGGTCGCCGCCAACTCGGTGCATCTGCTCTACATCCTGGAGCGGCAGATCGAACGCGAGCAGTTCACCCCGGAGGTCGAGGAAAAATATCTGTCTTACCTAAAGGGCTACCTGGCCCCGCGCTACGCCGAGTTCATCGGCAAGGAGCTGCAGCAGGCCTATCTGGAATCCTATTCCGAATACGGACAGAACGTTTTCGACCGCTATGTCACCTACGCCGACTTCTGGATTCAGGATCAGGAATACCGCGATCCCGACACCGGTGAGTCTTTCGACCGAGGGTCCCTCAACACCGAGCTGGAGAAGATCGAAAAGCCGGCCGGCATCAGTAATCCCAAGGACTTCCGCAACGAAATCGTCAACTTCGTCCTGCGGGCCAAGGCCAAGAACGCCGGCAAGAATCCGGCTTGGACCAGTTATGAAAAGCTGCGCGCGGTGATCGAGAAGAAGATGTTCTCGACCACGGAAGACCTGCTGCCGGTGATCAGCTTCAACGCCAAGGCCAGCGCCGACGAGCAGAAGAAGCACGCCGAGTTCGTGGACCGCATGGTCGACAAGGGCTATACCCCGAAACAGGTGCGGCTGCTGTCCGACTGGTATCTGCGCGTCCGCAAGGCATCCTGACCGGAGGGCATCGCTCATGGCTACGCTTATCGACCGCCGGCTGGATGGCAAGAATAAAAGTGCTGTCAACCGCCAGCGCTTCATCCGGCGCTTCAAGAGTCAGATCAAGAAGGCCGTCGCGGAGTCCATGAACGGCCGTAGCATCACCGATATCGACAACGGTGAGAAAATCAACATTCCGACCCGCGACCTGTCCGAGCCGGTGTTCGGCCACGGGCCGGGTGGGCGGCGGGAGGCCATCCACCCCGGCAACCGGGAATTTGTCCCCGGCGACCGGGTCGCCCGCCCGCCGGGCGGCGCCGGCGGGGGTGCCGGCGGCGGCCAGGCCAGCAACAGCGGCGAGGGTGAGGACGAGTTCATCTTCGAACTGTCGCGCGAGGAATTCCTGGAGCTGTTTTTCGAGGATTTGGAACTGCCCAACCTGGTGCGAACCCAGTTGGCCAAGGCCATCGAGTTCAAGTCGGTGCGGGCCGGCTTCACCAGCGCCGGCAACCCGGCCAACATCGATATCGTCCGCTCCCTGAAGGGGGCGATGGCCCGCCGGATGGCGTTGGCCGCGCCCTACAGCCGGCGCTTGCATGAGGCGGAAGAGGAATTACAGCGGATCCTGAGCCAGTCGCCGGCGGACGAAATCCGCGCCCAGGAACTGCTGGAGGAGATCGAGTATCTGCGCGGACGGGTGCGGGCGGTGCCGTTCATCGACACCTTCGATCTGCGTTACGTCAACCGGGTCCAGCAACCGCAGCCGACCACCCAGGCGGTGATGTTCTGCGTCATGGACGTGTCCGGCTCCATGGATCGGTCGCGCAAGGATCTGGCCAAGCGCTTTTTCACCCTGCTCTACCTTTTTCTCATGCGCAACTACGAGAAGATCGAGGTGGTGTTCATCCGCCATCACACGGTGGCCAAGGAAGTGGACGAACAGGAATTCTTCTATTCGCGGGAAACCGGCGGCACCGTGGTTTCCAGCGCCCTGCAACTGGCCAGCGAGATCATGACCGCCCGCTACCCGCTGTCCAGTTGGAATCTCTACGTGGCGCAGGCTTCCGACGGCGACAACTGGCACCACGATTCGCCGGCTTGCAAGGACCTGCTGATGCAGCGGATCATGCCGTTCGTCCGCTACTACGCCTATATCGAAATCACCCCGGACCGCCACCAAAGCTTGTGGGAGGCGTATGAGGAAGTGGCCGCCGCCCATCGGAACTTCGCCATGCGGCAGATCGACGGGCCCGCCGATATTTATCCAGTCTTCCGGGATCTCTTCAAGAGGCGCGTGTCATGAGTGCGTCGAACCTGATTTCCGACTCCTCCGAATGGACGTTCCCGATGCTGGAACGCTACAACGAGGTCATCGGCCGCATCGCCACCGAGGAATTCGGGCTGGACACCTACCCGAACCAGATCGAGATCATCACCGCCGAACAGATGATGGATGCCTATTCCTCGGTGGGCATGCCGCTCGGTTACAAGCACTGGTCCTACGGCAAGCAGTTCGTGATGACCGAGAAGAATTACCGACGCGGGCAAATGGGGCTGGCCTATGAGATCGTCATCAATTCCGACCCCTGCATCGCCTATCTGATGGAAGAAAACACGGCCATGATGCAGGCGCTGGTCATCGCCCACGCCGCCTACGGCCACAACTCCTTTTTCAAGGGCAACTACCTGTTTCGTACCTGGACCAGCGCCGACGCCATCATCGACTACCTGCTGTTCGCCCGGAATTACGTGGCTGAATGCGAGGAACAGCACGGCGAGGAAACCGTGGAGCTGTTCCTCGACTCCTGTCACGCGCTGATGAACTATGGCGTGGATCGCTACAAGCATCCCGCGCCGCTTTCCATGCGCGAGGAGAAACAGCGCCAGCACGAACGCGAGGAGTACTTGCAATCGTTGGTCAACGATCTATGGCGGACCATTCCCATCAAGCCGACGGAGGCCTCTGGCGAAGCCGAGCGGCGCTTTCCGTCCGAGCCGCAGGAGAACCTGCTGTACTTCATCGAAAAGAATGCCCCGTTGCTGGAACCCTGGCAGCGCGAGCTGATCCGGATCGTCCGCAAGCTCGGCCAGTATTTCTACCCCCAGCGCCAGACTCAGGTAATGAATGAAGGCTGGGCCACGTTCTGGCATTACACTTTAATGAACCGGTTGTACGATGAGGGCTACATCAACGACGGCTTCATGATCGAATTCCTGCAATCGCACACCAGCGTGATCCAACAGCTTCCGTTCGATCATCCCCACTATTCCGGCATCAATCCCTACGCGTTGGGCTTCGCCATGATGAGCGACCTCAGGCGAATCAGTCAGGAACCGACGGCCGAGGATCGCTACTGGTTCCCGGATATCGCCGGGCAGGATTGGTTGAAGGTCATGGACTTCGCCATGCGCAATTTCAAGGACGAGAGTTTCATCGCGCAGTACCTGTCGCCCAAGGTCATCCGCGATCTCAAGCTGTTCGCGGTACTGGACGACGATGCCCAGGACGAACTGGAGATCACCGCCATCCACGACGAGGCGGGCTATCGGCGGTTGCGTCTGGCGCTAGCCGATCAGTACAACCTCGGCAGTCGCGAGCCGAACATTCAGGTCTGGAACGTCGCGCATCGCCAGGACCGCTCGCTGACCCTGCGCCACACCCGGTATAACCGGCGGCCGTTGCATGAAAGCTTCCCCCAGGTCTTGAAGCACCTGCACCGGCTGTGGGGCTTCACGGTGCGGATGGAAGCGGTGGACGAGGACGGCAAGGTGGAACTGGTTGGGGAATGCCCGCAATCGCGGGGACGATAGCGGCGTTAAGCTGAAGCTCCGCCTTGCCGCCACGACCTGCGCCTGTCCGAGATCTTCCGAAGCGCTCGCTTCCCGCCGCCCAATCCGTATCGTCCCTCACCCTCCTCGGGCAGGGTTCCCAGTAACGCCGCGCCTGGCGCGTGACACAGTGCATGACACAGTGCATGACACAGTGCGTGTCACGATTTTTTCACGATAGAGCCGCACCCCTCTCGATAGAACCGGTTTGGCGGTTGACTGGAAAATATCTTTTTATTTAAAAAATAAATAGATATAAAAAATAATAAAGTTCTTGGCGATGTTGGCCCGTTTGTTGTTAGGTACAGTCCTCGAAGTCAGGCAGAGCGAGTTCGATCATTCGTTCGTACGCTCGTGCCGCAAAGCGATTGCCGGATGGTTCGGGCGCGACCCGGACCACGCAAAAGGCAACGGCTCCGCCACTGGCGGGGAAAATAATGCGGATACCCATCCGCGCACATCACCAAAGTAGAGAGGATCGCACCATGGAAGCACACAAACTCTGGCAGTTCCCCATCAAGGAGTTCCATCGCATTCCCCGTGGCCTGCTCGGCCCTGGCGCTTACGAAATGGTCGGGCTGGAAGCCAACAAGCTGGGTTTCAAGCGCTGCGTGCTCGCCACCTCCGGGCTGCGCGGCACCGGCATCGTCGAGGATATCGTCGGCAAGCTCAAATACCGGAATGTTGATGTCGTGGTCTATGACAAGGTCGAGTCCAATCCCAAGGACTACAACGTCATGGACATCGCCGACATGTACAAGCGGGAGAAGTGCGACAGCTTCGTCTCGGTCGGCGGCGGCAGCGTCACCGACGCCACCAAGGGCGCGCGGGTGGTGGTCTCCCACGACGGCCGCAACATTAACGAGTTCGACGGTTACAACAAATCCGAGAACCCCAACAACCCACCGCACATCGCCATCAACACCACCGCCGGCACCGGTTCCGAAACCAGCTTTGCCTATGTGATCACCGATACCGTTTCGGAAAAAGCCCCCTACAAATGGCTGGGTCTGGATGAAAACGTCCCGGTGAGCCTGAGCATCAACGATCCCGTCCTGCACTTCTCCATGCCGCAGGATTTGACCGCCTTCTGCGGCTTCGACGTGCTGGCCCACGCCTCCGAACCCTATGTCTCGCGGATCGACTTCCTGCCGAGCATGGGCAGCGCGCTGCTGGGCATCGAACTGGTCGCGCAAAATCTGCGGCGCGCCGTGTTCGAACCACTGAACTACGAAGCCCGCACCAACATGATGTACGCCTCGTATATCTCGGCGCAGGCGTTCAACAGCGGCGGTCTCGGGATCATCCACTCCATTTCCCACGCGGTCAGCGCTTTTTACGACTCGCACCACGGTCTGAATAACGCTATCGGCCTGACTCGGGTCTGGGAATTCAACATGCAGGCCAACTACAAGCGCTTCCGCGACATCGCCAAGGCGATGGGCGAAAACGTGGACGGCCTGTCGGATGTCTCGGCCGCCGAGCGCGCGGTGGAAGCGGCGGTCCGGCTGAGCAAGGACCTCAACATTCCGGACAATTTCACCAGTATCGGCCCCTACACCAAGTCGCGGATGGGGACCGGCCGCTACGCCGAGGTGGGCAGCACCCGGATCTCCCCGGAAAACGTCGAACGCGATGTCGACCGCATCACCAAGCATGTGCTGAACGACGCCTCGACGCCGGGCAACGGCCGCGAATGCACCTACGAGTCGGTAGCGCCGGTCGTGCGCCATACCTTGGTCGGTAGCTACTAGAACCAACTCCCGTTGGGCTAAGCTCTACTACTGAGCATTTCCCTTGGCAACCTGGATTCCCGGCGCCCGCGCCGGTGAATCCGGGCTTGGAGTGGGCGCATGTTCGCATCGATCGAGCACACCATCGCGCAATTGCGCGATCAGCAGTATCTCTGCGACCGCAAACTGGCGACGGTCGCCTTTCTCGCGCTGCAAATGCGCAAGCCGATCCTCATCGAAGGACCGGCCGGCGTCGGTAAGACCGAACTGGCCAAAGTGGTCGCCACCGCGCTGGGCCGCCCCCTGATCCGCCTGCAATGCTACGGCGGGCTGGACGAGGCGCACGCCCTGTATGAATGGGAGTATGGCAAGCAATTGCTTTACACCCAGATCCTGCGCGACAAAATCAGTCGCCTGTTCGAAGGCGTCGACGATCTGCACGAGGCGGTCGCGCAATTGCACCTGCATGAGGACGTGTTTTTCTCGGAGCATTTCATCGTGCGCCGGCCCATTCTGCAGGCCATCAGTTCCCCCGAGCCGGTCGTTTTGCTGATCGACGAACTCGACCGCGCCGAGGAGCAGTTCGAAGCCTTCCTGCTGGAAGTGCTGAGCGATTTTCAAGTCACGGTGCCGGAACTCGGCACGGTGAAAGCCACCACGATCCCCTACGTCATCATCACCAGCAACAACACCCGCGATCTGAGCGACGCCCTCAAGCGCCGTTGTCTGCACCTGTTCATCGGCTACCCGGACGAGCAGCGCGAACTGGAAATCGTGCGGATGAAGGTTCCGGCGCTTCAGGAAATCCTGGCCGCGCAAGTGGTTGCGGTGATTCGACGCTTGCGCGCCCTGGACTTGCGCAAAGCGCCCAGCATCAGCGAGACGTTGGATTGGGCGCAGGCGCTGGTGCTGCTCAACGCCGATACCCTGACTCCCACCCTGCTGGAGGAAACCCTGCATCTGCTGATCAAATACGAGCGCGACACGCAACAGGTCAACGATCGGTTGTCCTGGATCGCCGAGCCGCTTCAGCCGCAGGGGCCACCGACCACCGCTACAGTCGCCGAAATCCCCTTGCGGCCGCCGGCGCGGCCCGTCGAACCGGATGCGAGCCATCCGGAACAACGCCGCCAGGAACATACCGCCAATTATTTCACCAGCTATCGCGGCCGCACCGACGGCCGCACCGGTGGCTGATGATGGACGCCGCGATCAATCGTTTTATTTTCCTGCTGAAAAAGCAGGGCGTACGGATTTCGCCCTCCGAATCGCTGGACGCCCTGCAAGCGTTGGCGTGGGTGACGCTGCATGATCGCGACACGGTGCGTACCGTGCTGCGCAGCGCGCTGATCAAGGACTTGCGCGATCTGTCGGTGTTTGAAGAGCTGTTCGACCAGTTTTTCACCCTGCCCAAGGTGGCGCCAAAGCCCGAGGCGACGGTGGAACCGCCGCCCCGGCGCGCAACGGAACTCAATACTCCGGAAGCGGTGGTGGAGCAGGAACCGACCTGCGGTCGCCCCGACAACGACACCCACGAAGAAGATGCGCTCGACATCCGCGATTATTTCGATGATGACGACCTGGTCACCCACTTCAACGCTCATCAGGACGATAACGATCTCAGCCTGGCGGAGTTCGGCCAAAATCTGTTGCTCAGCCGGAATCAGGATTTGCTGGATCAGGTGATGAACAAGGCGATGCAATTGTTGAAGGTGCGACGGGTGAAAAACGCGAGCCACGCCGGTGAGTTGAATTTCAACGAAGCCATTGCGGCGCTGGACGCCGATGTCATCGCCGACGCCGTGGCCGAATTGCTGGACGAACTCAACGACCTGGACGTGGACGAGAACCTGCTCCAGCGCTTGTCCGGCCGGCTGGACGGCGGCATCGCCAATCTGCCGGAACTGCTGAAGCGTTATCTCGAACGGGAACTGGCGCTGCAACCGCCGCTGAAGATTCCCGGTCCGCCGCGCCGCGCCACGCCCAACTACGATTTCTCGGAACAGGAACGCCGGGAAATGACCGAGATCGTGCAACGGTTGTGTCGGCGGATGCGCGGCGCCCGTTCCTACCGTCGCCATATCAGCCCGCGCGGACGAATCAGCGTTCCGCTCACGCTGCGCCGCAACATGAAATACGAGGGCATCCCGTTTCAGCCGGTCATGACCCATTACCGCAACGAGAAACCTCGGCTGGCGGTGATCTGCGACGTCAGCCTGTCCGTGCGTAACACCGCCCGCTTCATGCTGCATCTGGTCTACAACCTGCAAAGCTTGTTCGATCGAGTGCGCAGCTTCGCCTTCGTCAGCGATCTAGTGGAAGTCAGCGCGTATTTCGAGCAACAGAACATCGACGAGGCGATCAGCACGGTGTTCAACAGCGGTTTGATCGACGCCGACGTGGACAGCAATTACGGCCGCGCCCTGAGCCTGTTCCACAACCGTTATTTATCGGCGGTGACGCCGCAAACCACCGTCATCATCCTCGGCGATGGCCGCGGCAACCGCAATCCGCCGCAGGTCTGGGCACTGGAAGGCATCCGGCGTCGCGCCAAGCAGTTGCTGTGGCTGTCGCCGGAGTCGCGCGGCAGTTGGCCGATGGGCAGTTGCGACATGCCGCTGTACGAGCCGGTCTGCCACCACACCGAAGTCGTCCGCAACTTGCAGCAACTCGGCCAGATCACCGAGAAACTGCTGCGGCGGTCGGTGGCGTAGTCTTGATGAGACGGGAGACCGCGTCATGATGCTGTCACGCCACCGCCACGCCCTGTTGGTCGAGGGTCTGGAACAGCGCGCCGAACCGCTGGACGCCAGCGCCCGCTTCCAGCTTTACGCGCTGGCCGAGACCGCGCCCACCGATGAACTGGTCGTGGTCCACGACTTCAAGCCGGCGGAAATCGACAACAATCTCGGCTACCACGTCGTCACCGAGTTGCTGCCGCTGCTGGCCAGGCAGCGCCACCGGATCGACAGCGGTTACAGCGAGCAGGATCTGTTCGAGCGTTCGGTCGGCGATATCGTCCGTTCGATGGCCGGTAACGAGCGCCGCGCCTGGCGGTTGTTTTATGCCAACACCCTGAACGCCATCCAGACCCGCGCGGGTCTGGGTCATCCGTCGAAACCAACTGGCGAGGCGGCTAATGACTTCATCGACCTGTTCGGCGCGATTTATCGGTTTGCGCTGGATTCGATCAAGGCGTTGCCCGCCGCGGCGCCGCCGACCGTGCTCGACGTGGCGACCTGCTTCGGCTTCTTCCCGCTGCTGCTGGCGCGGGCTGGCGGGGCAACCCGGACGCTGGGCGAGATCGCCG
>DAIRDI010000061.1:0-13597 GCA_036796235.1 Candidatus Competibacteraceae bacterium
TGCTGGAAGCCGCCATCCTGGTCCGACTCCTATTGACTCTCGCGTTCCAGCGCCGGACGCGGAACGCGACCGGCCCTCTGGACGCCTGGGCCACCCGCTACGCCTGGGCCTGCGCCGCCAGCGGCATCGGTTGGGGGGGGTGCGTGGTCCTGCTGGCCCTGGCGCCGTCGCTGGTTTATGAAACCTTCATCGCCCTGATTCTGGGCGGGGTGTTGATGGGGGGCGTGCTGACCATGACCCCGGTCCTGAGCGCCTATGTCGCCTATGCCCTGCCACTCGCCCTCCCCCCGGTTCTCTGGCTGCTGCTGCAGGACGATCCACTGCGCGTCGCCATGGGCGCCAGCGGCATCCTGTACCTGTTGCTGGCGCTGGGAACCGCCCATCGCTACCACCAGACCCTCACCCAATCGCTGCGACTGGCCCTGGACAACCTGGGACTGGCCCAGGCGTCCGCCAAGGCCAAGGAACAGGCCGAGGAGATCAGTCGGCGCCTGGTCGAGCAGCAAGCGGCGCTGCGGGGCGGCGTCCAGGCCATGCGCGAGCTGTACGGGGTCATCTCCACTCCCCGCCGCCACCCTGGCGAGCAGATTCAGGCCATGCTGGCGATGGGTTGCCAGCGCTTTGGACTGGCCATCGGCATCCTGTCCCACATCGAGGGCGAGCGCTACGAGATCGTCCAGGCGCTCACCCCCGATGGCAGCCTGACTCCGGGCGACTGCTTCGCCCTGGGCGACACCTACTGCCGCGAGACCCTGCACGCCGAGGAGCCGCTGGCCTTCGAGCACGCCTCGACCGGACCGAAACGCCAGCATCCCTGTTTTCGCCAATTCGGGCTGGAAGCCTATCTGGGCGCGCCGGTGCGCGTCGACGGCCAATGCTATGGAACGCTGGGCTTTTCCGATGTCCAGCCCCGCCCCACGCCGTTCACCACCGTGGACCGGGAGCTGATCCAGCTCATGGCGCAATGGGTGGGAGGCGCTCTGGAACAGGAACAGATGGCGGCCGCCGCGCAACGCCAGCAAACGCTGCTGGCCCACGCCTCCCGCCTCAATACCCTGGGTGAAATGGCCTCCGGGCTGGCTCACGAAATCAACCAGCCGATCACCGCCATCACCCTGTACAGCGAGGTGGGACTGGCCCGAATCCAGCAAGCGGCGGCCGAACCGGCCGCATTGCGGGAAACCCTGGAAAAGATCGCCGCCCAGAGCGCCCGGGCGCAGGCCATCATCCAGCAAGTCCGCCATTTCGCCCGTCAGAGCAAACCCCAATACGCCGCGGTCCGGATCGACGAACTGCTCGGCGACATCGCCGATTTCCTGAGTCTGGAAGCCCGTCGCCACCACGTGCGACTTCGCCAGGACCTCGCCCCGAACCTGCCGCCCGTGTTGGCCGACGCCCTGCAAGTCCAACAAGTGATCCTGAATCTGGTCCGCAACGCGGTGGACGCCATCGCCGACAGCGAGGGACCGCGAGCGATCACCGTATTGGCCCGTCAGGAACAGGCCTTCATCGAACTCGCGGTTCGGGATACCGGACCCGGTGTGGCGCCGGATCTGATCGGCCAGTTGCCGCATCCCTTCTTCACGACCAAGACCGACGGGCTGGGCTTGGGGCTTTCCATCAGCCAATCGATCGTCGAAGCCCACGGCGGCCGGCTCTGGGCGACCCCCAATGCGGACGGCCCCGGCGTCACCTTCCACTTCACCCTGCCCGTCGCCACCCGCGCCAGCGCCTGCGAACCGCCGGTCGCGGCGCTCTCCCTGGAAACCGGTTAGTCCGGGAAGCCGCGCGCATGACCGACTCCAAACCAGTCACTCTCCCTGAAAACGATGGTCGTTCGTCCGCCGCCGCCGGCGCTTCGTGGGATCGCTCCGACCGGGCGCCCGGCTCCCGCCTGGAGAGCCTGCCAAGCCATTACCTCCAGCCCGTCGCCATCACTCTGTTATACGGACTGGCGGGCCTACTCTGGTTGCTGGTCGGCGACCCCCTGGCGACCGCTTGGCTCGCGCCCGCCGACCTGCCGCGAAGCGTGCTGGTGCTGGCCGCCAGCAGCGGCCTGCTCTACGGGTTGCTACGAATTCAGGCCAAGGCGACGCGCCGCGCCATGCAGGCGCGAGACCTCGCCCGCGACCGCGCGGCGCGCCAACAGGCCGAGGACCGGCTGCGCCAGACCCGCGACGAACTGGAAGCGCGGGTCCAGAACCGCACCGCCGAGCTGCTGACCATCAACCGGGCTTTGGAACAGCAGATTGCCGCCCGGATACAGATGGAATTCGCCCTGCGCGACAGCGAGGAGCGTTTTCGCCAGTTGACCGAGCATATCCGGGAGGTGTTCTGGATCTATGGTCTGGCCGAGGAACGCCTCATTTACATCAGTCCGGCCTACGAAGAAGTCTGGGGGCGCTCCATACAAGCCCTGTACGATCGAACGCTGGACTGGTTCGAGGCCATCCACCCCGACGACCGGCCGCGCATGCAAACCGCCCACGCCAACAAACTGGAGTCGGGATTTTTCAACGAGGAATACCGGATCATTCGCCCGGATGGAACGGTGCGCTGGGTTTGGGATCGTGGGTTTCCCATCCGCGACGACAGCCGCCACGTCTACCGCATCGCCGGCCTGGCCGAGGATATCACCGCCCGCAAACTGGCCGAAGACCAGTTACGACGGCAACAGGTGGAACTGGCCAAAATGGCGCGCCTCAGTCTGGCGGTGGAGCTGGCTTCCAACATGGCCCACGAACTCAATCAGCCGCTGGCCGCCATCGTGGCTTACACCCAGGCGTGCGTGACTTTGCTGCGCCAGGATCAGACCGATCCCCGGGCGTTAACCGGCACTCTTGAAGAAGTGATCCATCAGGGCATGCGCGCCGGCGGCATCATCCGTCACCTACGCGATTTGGTGCGCAAACATCCGACCACCCAGACCGAGCTCGATCTCAACGCCCTGATCCGTTCGGTCATCCATTACGCGCAATCGGAATTGCGGCAGGCCGACACGGCGCTGAGCCTGGAACTGACGGAACCCTTGCCCGCGGTGCTGGCTGATGATATCCAGATTCAACTCGTGGTGCTGTACCTGGTTCGCAACGCCATCGAAGCGATGCATCAGACCGAGATCGGCGCCCGCGGACTGGCCGTCCGCACCGCGCTACTCGACGACAACTCAGTGCGCGTCACGATCCGCGATACCGGACACGGCCTCGCCGCCGAGGCGGACGAACGGTTGTTTCAGCCTTTTTTCAGCACCAAGCCCGGCGGCATGGGCCTAAGCCTGTCGGTCAGCCGCTCGATCATCGAAGCGCAGGGTGGCCGGCTGTGGGCGACGCCGAATCCCGACCGCGGAGCCTCGTTCCACTTCACCCTGCCCTGCTTCGCCAACCCGACCGTCTCCTCCCCATCTCCATGAGCGTTGTCCCGACCGTTTTCATCATCGACGACGACCAGGCCGTGCGCGACGCCGTCGGCCTGCTGCTCCAGACCGCTGGACTGGTGGTGGAAACCTTTCCCAGCGCGGCGGTCTTTCTCGAATCCACCGCCGTTCGGCGACCCGGCTGCCTGGTGCTGGACGTGCGGATGCCGGGCATGAGCGGCCTGGATCTGCAAAAGCAACTACAGCAACAGGGCTGCCGGACTCCGATTATTTTCATGACCGGCCACGGCGACGTGCCGATGGCGATCCGGGCCATGAAGGCCGGCGCTTTCGATTTCATCGAAAAACCCTTTCAAGGCGAGGCGTTGCTGGGACGGGTGCGCGAGGCGCTGCAACTCGATACCCTGGAGCGCCGCCGTCAGGTTCGGCGCGCCGCGGCGCTGGAACGCATGGCCCTGCTGTCCCCGCGCGAGCGGGAGGTTCTGGAGCGGGTAGCGACCGGACAGTACAACAAAGTCATCGCCGCCGAACTGGGCATCAGCCTGTCCACCGTGGAAATCCATCGCAAGCGGGTCATGGAAAAACTCCAGGCTGGATCGCTCTCGGATCTGATCCGGACGCTGGCCTTGTGTGATGATTGAAGTTTTAAGTTTTAAGGTTAATAGTTGATCAATAAGGATATTTCCATGCCGAGCGCCGACAGCGTATTGCTGACCGATTTGTATCAGCTCACCATGCTGCAGACGTACCACGCCGAACAGATGCGGGAAATCGCCGTGTTCGAGCTGTTCGTCCGCCGCCTGCCCCCGGAGCGCAACTTTCTGATCGCCGCCGGTCTGGAGCAGGCGCTGGATTATCTGGAAAACCTGCGGTTCACCCCCACGGAACTGGAATGGTTGACCGACAGCGGCCGCTTCAGTCCGTCCTTTGTGGCGATGCTGGAAACCCTCCGTTTCACCGGGACGGTCCACGCCCTTCCGGAAGGCACGATTTTCTTCGCCAACGAGCCGATCCTGCGGGTCACCGCCCCCCTGCCGGAGGCGCAACTGGTGGAAAGCCGGTTGATCAACTTGATCCACTTCCAAACCCTGATCGCCGCCAAGGCCGCCCGCTGCGTGCTGGCCGCGCCCGAGCAACTGCTGGTGGATTTCGGGATGCGCCGCGCCCACGGCGCCGAGGCGGCCCTGCTGGCCGCCCGCGCGGCCTGGCTGGCTGGCTTCGCCGGAACCGCCACCGTGCTGGCCGGGATACGTTTCGGCATTCCCCTGTTCGGGACCATGGCCCACTCCCTGATCCAGGCTCACGACCGCGAGGAAGACGCGTTCCAACACTTCGCCGCCGCCCAGCCCGGTAACGTGGTGTTGTTGCTCGACACCTACGACACCGAGGCCGCCGCCCACAAACTGGTCGCATTGGCGCCCCGCCTGCAAGCCAAGGGCATTCAGATCAAGGGCGCGCGGATCGACAGCGGCGATCTGGCCGAACACGCCCGGAAGGTAAGGCGTATTTTGGACGAAGGCGGACTGACCCACGTCACCCTGTTTGGCAGCGGCGATCTCGACGAGTATCGGCTCGGCGAGTTGCTGGACGCCGGCGCGCCCTACAATGGCTTTGGCATCGGCACCCGGCTGGACGCCTCAACCGATGCGCCGACCCTGGACATGGTTTACAAGCTCCAGGAATACGCCGGTCGCCCTCGGCGCAAACGCTCAGAGGGCAAGGCCACTTGGCCCGGCCGCAAGCAGGTGTACCGCCGCACGACTGCCGATGGCGTCTTCAGTGGGGACGTTCTGGGTCTGGAAGACGCGCCGCAGCCCGGCGAACCCTTGTTGGTCCAGGTGATGGAAAACGGCCGACGAATACAAGTCCCGGAACCGCTGGCCATCGCGCGCGATCGGGTCCGGGCGCAACTGGCGGCGTTGCCCCCCACCCTTCGCGAACTGCAACCCGCGCTGCCCTACCCGGTGGAAGTCGCTCCCGCACTGCGCGCGCTCGCGGCGCGGCTGGATGAAGGTTAAAGCTCACCCCTTTCCCCGTTCACCGTTCCCTTGTATGCTACGCTGCACTGCAACATCACGTACTCACGAGCGAACGGCCATGACCACCGCCATTCTTGTCGTCCCCACCGAGCAACGGGTCGGGCTGACCACCGTCGCCCTCAGCCTGGTCCACGCGCTCGACCGGGAGGGCATTCCGGTCGGCTTCTGTAAGCCCATCAGCCAGCCGCACGCCACCGACACCGGCCCGGAGCGCTCGACCCGGCTGGCGCGAACCGTCACCCGCTTGAATCCGCCCGAGCCGATCCCCGTCAACGAGGCCGAACGGCTGTTGGGGCAGGATCGCGAGAACGTGTTATTGGAGGAAGTGGTCACCCGCTACGAACAGGCGGCCCACAACGCCAGCGTCGTCATCGTCGAAGGATTGATGGACAACGAGGAGCAGCCTTACGGCACCCGCCTCAACGCCCGGATGGCGCAAACCCTGGATGCGAAGGTCATCATCGTCGCTTCACCCGGCCGCGATACCCCGCGCCAGGTCGCCGAAACCGTGGAAGTGGTCGCCCGGGCCTACGGCGGCATCCGCCACGAACGGATGCTCGGCTGCATCATCAACCAGGTCGACGCCCCTGTGGACCCCACCGGCCACGTCCGCTTCGACTTCAGCCGCGCAGAGAGCAGTCAAAACCCCGGTCACGAGGCTGAGTTCCGCACCGAATGCACCCGGTACTGGCCGGAAACCTTCAGGCTGTTGGGTTGCGTTCCCTGGGAGCGTGAATTGATCGCACCTCGGGTGCGGGACCTCATGCACATGATCGACGCTCAGCCCCTGAACGAAGGTCATCTGGACCGGCGGGTCACCCACGTCGCCCTGGGCGCCCGCACGTTGGTCAACAGTTGCCAGGAATTCAGGCCCGGCGCGTTGGTGATCATGCCCGGCGACCGGGACGATCTGTTGCTGGCGGTCTGCATGGCGGCGATGAGCGGCACCCACGTCGCCGCCGTGCTGCTGACCGGCGGGATCAAACCCGACCCGCGGATTTGGAAGCTGTGCGGCCCGGCGCTCGACACCGGCCTGCCGGTGCTGACTATCAACTACAGCGCCATGCAATCGGTGCTCTACCTGCCTTATATCAACCTGGAAATCCCGCTCGACGACCGCGACCGGATGCAACGGGCCGTGGAAGCCGTGGCCGCGCACATCAATTTGGACTGGAAGGAACCGTTGCTGACCTCCATTGAGGAGCGACGGCTCAGTCCACCTGCTTTCCAGCACATGCTGGTCGACCGCGCCCGTCGGGCCAACAAGCGCATCGTCCTACCCGAGGGCAACGAACCACGCACCATCGAGGCGGCCATCATCTGCCATCAGCGCGGCATCGCCCGCTGCGTGCTCCTGGGCGACGCCGGCCGCATGCACCGCCTGTCGGCCCGCCGCGGCATGGCCATCCCGCCGGGCATCGAAATCATCGATCCCACCGAAATCGGATCACGCTACATCGACGCGATGGTGGCCTTGCGCCAGGATAAGGGCCTGACCCCAGGCTTGGCCGAGGAACAACTGCACGATCCCGTGGTGCTGGGCACCCTGATGCTGCATTTGGACGAAGTGGACGGGCTGGTCTCCGGCGCGGTCCACACCACCGCCAACACCATCCGCCCCGCTCTGCAACTGATCAAGACCGCGCCCGACGTCCGCCTGGTTTCGTCGATTTTCTTCATGTGCCTGCCGGAACAGGTGCTGGTCTACGGCGACTGCGCGATCAATATCGATCCCAACGCCGAGGAACTGGCCGATGTCGCCATTCAAAGCGCCGAATCGGCCCAAGCCTTCGGTATTACTCCCCGGGTGGCGATGTTGAGCTACAGCACCGGCGCCTCCGGCAGCGGCAGCGATGTGGAGAAGGTCAAGGAAGCGACCCGGATCGCCCGCGAGCGGCGTCCGGACCTGTTGATCGACGGTCCGTTGCAGTACGACGCGGCGGCGATCAAGGCGGTGGCGCAAAGCAAGGCCCCGGAAAGTCAGGTGGCCGGTCGGGCGACGGTGTTCATCTTCCCCGACCTCAACACCGGCAACACCACTTATAAGGCGGTGCAGCGCAGCGCCGAGGTCATCAGCATCGGCCCGATGCTGCAAGGGCTGCGCAAACCGGTGAACGATCTGTCGCGGGGCGCGCTGGTGGAGGATATCGTGTTCACCATCGCTCTGACCGCAATTCAGGCCGAACAGGCCCAGGAGCGCGAGCGCGGCCCGCGCTGAGGTTTCTCGGTCGCCCGGTCCCGCCTACTCCCGCTCAAACACCTCCACCCGCGCCGGCGGCAGATTGCCCCAGACGATCTTGCTGGATACCCGGTGAAAAGAAGGCAGCAGGCGGGGATGCGTACCACGCAGGTCGTAGGTGTACTGGATCAGTAAACTACCGGCTTCGAGCAAGGTCTCGAACTGATGGCCGATGGCGCGAGTGGTGGCCGGCTGCAGGGAGCGCAGCGGCAGACTGGACACGATGCAGTCGATCCGCCGCGCGGTCTCGTCGCCGAGCAATTGCGTCAGATGCGCGGCGTCGCCCTGTAGGATTCGCAGTTGCGGGAATCGCTGGCGCAAATGTTGGGCCAGGGTCGGCGAGCGTTCCACCACCACCAACTTCCACGCCGGCACGCCATGTTTGAGCAGGGCAGTGGTGACCGCGCCGGTCCCGCCTCCCAGTTCCACCACCATGCCATCCCGGTCCAGCGGCACCCGCGCGGCCATACTGCTGGCCAGCAGCGGCGCGCTGGGGCAGGCCGCGCCCATGGCGCGCGGATTCGCCAGGATTTCCCGGGCGAAAAGCGCCAGCGAGGCGGCGCCGGGATTTTGCAGCAGAGCCTTCATGATGATCTCTTTCATACCCTACCTGATAGCGAAAACCAAAGAACCGGACTGACGCGACGCGCTGGAGCGCCGTGGCGAGTAAGTACCGGGACATCCGCCGGACGGCGCGCACGGCATTCTGGAACGCCGCCAGGGATTGCATGGACCGTCGGACGGTCACGGGCGGGCATTCTAATGCATATCCCGACGGCAAGCGGGGTGACTTTTCGGATAACCAAGGAAGAGTTGCGCGTTCGAGCACCTTACCGACGTAACGGCTTGCTGCCTTTACCGCGGTATTTTTAATGCCGCGAACCCGGCGCCGGCAGTCGGAAATCGGGAAACCGTTCTTCCTCTCGCTCCGGCCGCCCGGAACCGCCCATGATCTCCTCGGCCAGCCGAGCGAAGTCGGCGGGTTCGTCGGCGAGCAGGTTCTCGTACAACACCGCGTCCCAACATTCGATCCGGTTGGCATAGGCCAGTAGAATCACATCCTCGCGGATACTGGCGTAATCCAGCAACCGCCTGGGCAACAGCAACCGACCGTTGCCATCCAGTTCCAGTTCCGTGGCGCCGCGGTGAAAATAGCGCACGAACTCGCGGTTTTTCTTGAGGTACAGGTTCAGTCGATTGAGTTCGGCGCTGACCCGCTGCCATTCGTCGAGCGGATACAGCGTCAGATGCGGTTCGAAGCCGCGGTTGACCACGAACCGGCCTTCCGCCTCGACGGGTAGCTGCTTTCTCAGCGCGGCCGGCAGCGCGATGCGCGCTTTGGCATCGAGCCGACACTCGAATTCACCGAGAAAGTCTTTCATGGTATCATGTCTAACAGTTTCGATACGCCCAACGGCTGTCCGAACACCTCTATATCATTGCTCAAAGCATCCAGAATTACACCTGGTTCAGGCGGATTTTCGCTGGATTACCGCTAAGAATCGACTTGGTGGATGCGGCGATCGAGGCGCTGCGCGGCGAAGCCCTGCCAAGCTTCATTCCGGTCGAACTCGATCTGGTCGAACATTCTCGATCACCCTGAAAGCGCTCCCGGTCGGCATCCACGATCTGGCGCGAAACCTCTTCCCATCCGCGCGCGGATCGACGTCCAGTTCCACGAGGCAATCACTCATCATGTTCGATACCCTCAAGCAGCGATTTTATCTGATGGTGGGTCTGCTATTCGTGTTGTCCGGGATCGGCTACAGCGGCGCGGCATGGTTCCTGGACCAGCTTTCCACCAGCGCCAGTCGTGGCGAACAGGCCACGCTCGCCGACCGGGAGACCCGAAGTCTGGAGCGCCTATTCTGGGAAATTCGCTTTTGGGAACAAGCAGCGCTGTCGCAAAACCGCCCCGACGCCGAGCAACGCTTCGCCATGTTGCTGAACGAGGCCAAAACCGCGATCCGGCGGCTCGATCCTGGAACTTCCAGCGTGCTGACCGCGGAGAAGATTGAGGCCATCGTCGCGCTGTTCGCGAAATACGAAACCCTGTTCAGCCAGTTGGTTCAACTCAAAACCCAGCAACGGCTGAACAAAACCAATTTCGACTCCAACTATCAAATGCTGGCCTCAGCCATTTTCTTCTCGCCGGACGCGGACCCCGCAACCCTCTACAAGCCCCTGTTCAACGTCAACCGCTTTCAGGAAAGCTACTTTCTGGCCCGCTCCGAGGCCAAACACGGCAGTCTGGTCATTGCTTTCGATTCGCTGTCGCGCAACATCGAACCATCTTCCCTGAACGATGACCCACGCTTCCGATCCTACGTCGAACGCTATCTGGAACGCCTGCACCAGGATTTCGCGCTGGAAACCGAGTTGCGCGCTCTCCTTCGCCAATTCGACGAACTGACGCATACCTCGACCGCGCTGCTCGCCGCGATCTCCGCGCAAGCCGTCGGCGCTTATCAGCGGGAAATTGAAGCCAGCCAAACGATTCGCGCCCAAGTCCAGCATTCCATGCTGTGGTTCGCCCTGATCATGATCCTGCTGTTCGCCGTCTTGCACCAGATCATGGCGCGTAAGATCATTTGGCCGATCCGGGCGATTTCCGAAGTCGCCCGGCAGGTGCAATCCGGCCAGATGGATTCGCGCTTCGTCTCCCGCGACCACGATGAAATCGCCCAACTGGGGTTCGCCATCAACCAGATGCTGGACACCATCGCCCATAATAACGCTCGACTGACCGCTTACCAGGACAACCTGGAAAAACGGGTCGCGGCGCGCACCGAGGAACTCAAGAACGCCAAGGAAGCCGCCGACGCCGCCAGTCGCGCCAAAAGCGAATTTTTGGCCAACATGAGCCACGAAATTCGCACCCCGATGAACGCCATCGTCGGCATGGCCGACCTGCTGGCCGAAACCAAGCTAACTCAGGAGCAACGGGGTTACCTGGACGTCTTCAAAAACGCCGGGGAAAATCTGTTAGTCCTGATCGAGGACATTCTCGATTTATCGAAGATCGAAGCCGACAAGCTGACGCTCGATCGCGAGCGCTTCGACCTGGAAGCGCTGCTGCACAAACAGATCGACCTGATGGCGACCCGCGCGCTTAAAAAAGGACTCGAACCCATCCTGCGCATCGCTCCGGAGGTCCCGCTCTGGGTCGAGGGCGATCCCCACCGGCTGCGCCAGATCCTCACTAATCTGGTTGGCAACGCCATCAAATTCACCGAACGAGGCCACATCATCGTCACGGTCGAGAACGACCCGGAGCAACCGGCTCCGGGGCGGTTGTGCTTCGCCGTGACCGATACCGGCATCGGCATCTCGCCAGACCGGCAGGATTCGATTTTCAAAGCATTCACTCAGGCCGATGGCGCCATCACCCGCAAATACGGCGGCACCGGTCTGGGTTTGACCATCAGCCGACGCCTGGTCGAGCTGATGGGCGGGCGCATCTGGCTGGAAAGCGAGTCCGGCCAAGGCAGCACCTTCCGGTTCACCGCCCAACTGGCGCTGGCGCCCTCGAACCTCGCGGCGGAACCACCGGTTCCGCCGCCCATCGCCGGCTGGCGGATTCTGGCGGTGGACGACGTGGCCATCAACCGCACCCTGATCGGCGAACTGCTGGCCCCGACCCGGGCGCGGGTCGAGGCGGTCGCCAGCGTCGCGAGTGCGCTGACCACGCTCGAGAAATGGCGCGACAGCGGCCAACCCTGCCGGCTGCTGGTGCTCGACGCTCAGATATCGGAAGAAAACAGCCTGGATTTATTGGAGAAACTGATCCAGGAGCCGAATGGCTCGACCTTGCCCGTGGTGCTGTTGAGCGCTGGAGAGCGGCGTTGCCACGACTTGGCGGAAGCGGCCGGCGGGCGCATCGCCTGCTTGATGAAGCCGATCAAACGTCCGCTCCTGTGGGATGCGATCAATCAAATTGTCGGCTACACCCAAGGCGAACGCCACAGCGAACCCGTGACTCGGACCCTTTTCAGTCGGAACCCGAGCAATCGCCCGGAGCAAGTGGGCCTATCCATTCTGGTCGCCGACGATTCCCCGGACAACATCATGCTCATCCAGGCCTATCTCAAACAGACCCCGCACCGCCTGGAGATCGTCGAAAATGGCGCGCTCGCGGTCGAGCGGTTCAAGGAGAGCGCCTTCGATTTGGTGTTCATGGACGTGCAGATGCCCGTCATGGACGGTTATACCGCGACCGGACTGATTCGCCAGTGGGAGATCGAAAACAACTACCTGCCGGTCCCCATCATCGCGCTGACCGCCAACGCCTTGAAGGAAGATGAACAGCGCAGCCTGGATGCTGGCTGCACCGGCCATCTGACCAAACCGATCCGCAAGGGCATATTCCTGGCGGCGGTACAGCATTTTGTCGGCTCCCCAACCAGTTAGCCCTCCTAAAACGACATCCCTCATGCCCGAATCCGCCGCGACCCACCCCCGCTGGCAGTTCTGGATCGACCGGGGCGGCACCTTCACCGATCTGGTCGCCCGGCGTCCCGATGGCCGGCTGGTGACCCACAAACTGCTGTCGGACAACCCCGAGCATTATACCGACGCCGCCCTGCACGGGATTCGCGCACTGCTGGGCGTGCCGGCGGACCAGCCGCTGCCCGCTGACCGCATCGCCACGGTGCGGATGGGGACCACCGTCGCCACCAATGCCCTGTTGGAACGCCGAGGCGACCGGACCCTGCTGCTGATCACCCGGGGCTTTCGCGACGCCCTGCGCATCGGCTACCAAAACCGGCCCAAACTCTTTGCCCGCCAGATCGTCCTGCCCGAACTGCTGTACGAACGGGTGGCGGAAGCGATCGAGCGGGTCTCGGCGCGCGGCGAGATCGTGACGGCGTTCGATCCCGCCAGCGTTCGCGCCCCGTTGGAGGAGGCTTATCACGCCGGCATCCGCGCCGTCGCCATCGTGTTCCTGCACGGCTATCGCTATCCCGAGCACGAACGGCGGGCGGCGGAACTGGCGCGGGAGATCGGTTTCACCCAAATCTCGGTCTCGCACGAGGTCAGTCCGCTGATGAAACTGGTCGGGCGCGGCGACACCACGGTGGTGGACGCCTATCTGTCGCCGATCCTGCGCCGCTACGTGGATCGGGTCGCCGCTGAATTGCGCGGGGTGGGGCTGTCGTTCATGCAGTCCCACGGCGGTTTGGCCGACGCCCGCCATTTCCACGGTAAGGACAGCATCCTGTCCGGCCCGGCCGGCGGCATCGTCGGCGCGGCGCGCACCGCCGCCGAGGCCGGCTTCAACCGGATCATCACCTTCGACATGGGCGGCACCTCCACCGACGTCGCCCACTACGCCGGCGAGTACGAACGCGCCTTCGAAACCCTGGTCGCCGGCGTGCGGTTGCGAGCGCCGATGCTGCACATTCACACCGTGGCGGCCGGCGGCGGCTCGATCTGCCGGTTCGATGGCGGCCGGTTGCGAGTCGGGCCGGAATCGGCCGGCGCGGTTCCGGGACCGGCCTGCTATCGGCGCGGCGGGCCGCTGACCGTGACCGATTGCAACGTGTTGCTCGGGCGAATTCAGCCGGCGTTCTTTCCTCGCGTGTTCGGTCCCAGCCAGGATCAGCCGCTGGATCGGGAAATCGTCGGCCAGCGGTTCGCGGCGCTCGCCGCCGAAGTCCAGGCCGCCACCGGCAAGGCGTTTACGCCGGCGGAACTGGCCGAGGGTTTTCTGAAAATCGCGGTCGAGAACATGGCGAACGCGATCAAGCAGATTTCGACCCAGCGCGGCTACGACGCGACCGAATACACCTTGTGCTGCTTCGGCGGCGCTGGGGGCCAGCACGCCTGCGCGGTGGCCGACGCGCTGGGGATGTCCACCATTCTCATCCATCCGTTAGCTGGGGTCTTGTCCGCTTACGGCATGGGCTTGGCCGACACCCGGTTGCTGAAGGAGCAGGCGCTCGA
>DAIRDI010000062.1:0-13169 GCA_036796235.1 Candidatus Competibacteraceae bacterium
CCCGGAGCGGGCAGCGGAACCGCAATTGGGGGCGTAGCGGGCGTCCGGATAGTCGGCTCGGCCTTAATCTGCGGGGATTGAATCGATGGCGCAGGCTCCTCAGGCTTAGGAGAATCAGTGATGCCTTGACCGACCAGGTGCGCGTACAAGGCATCCACCGACGTCAGCGTCTCGTTCAGTTGGCGGAAAGTTACTCCCACGCCAAATTCCTTGGAGAGCGCCTGGCTCGCCTGGGTAAGAAACAGGGAGTCCAGCCCCAGATCCACGAACGCGGCGCTCATATCGGCTCCAGCCAGTTTGAGACCGGAGTAATCTTCCAAAACTCTTACGATACGCGACCGAATGCTTTCACTGTTCATCTGTTTCACTGATCTCATTTAGTTTCGTGCATATTATATTGGGAATCGTTCGCCCAAGATCAGGCAGATCCAACGATTCGCGCGCCCCCATCGACAACAAGAATGTGCCCGATCATGCCCGCCGATGCGTCGCAGGCGAGAAACTGAGCGGCGAGGGCAACCTCCTCGACCGTAACCAGTCTGCCAATCGGCGACCGGGCAGCAGCCTCGTGTAGCCGCCGATCCGCGTCCGGAAGCGCGTTCCAGGCATCAGTCTTGACCGTTCCGGGGGACAGGACATTGACGCGGACGCCACGGTCGGCGAATTCAAACGCAAGGTGGCGGCAGAGTGATTCCAGTGCCCCTTTCGATGCTCCCACCAAGCCATACTGGGGCATCGCCCGCTCCGCACCCTCCGAAGAGAGGGCGATGATCGAAGATCCGGGCGGCATCTTTGGAGCAAACAACTTCACGAGGGCCAGGAACGCCTTGACGTTCAGCGCGAAGGTAAAATCAAAGTGCCTGCCGGTCGTCTGTTCGAGCCGGCGGTGAACCCCGGTCGCCGCCGCGAACACGAGCGTCGAGAGGTCAGAGAATCGTTGGGCGACTTCCGTGGCGAGATGTTCGAGCGCTTTGTCCGATGTCACGTCGGCGCGAACGGCATGAAGCCGCAACCCGTTCTGTGCCGCTTCGGAGCACAGGCGCTCGGCTGCTTCCTGCTCGCGCACGAAATTGACTACGACTTCGGCGCCGGCGCGCGCGAATTGCAAGGCGATGGCGCGACCGATCCCTCGAGTGCCGCCAATGACAAGCACACGCTTGCCCTGCATCGAAAACGGGTCGCCATAAGCCGGTGACTGCATCGGACTCTCATGTTCCATCTAGGTCTGCATCCGCTGAAGGTAGTCCTCGAGAATTTCATCGCGATAGTCGGGCGCAAGCTGCCCGACCGGCACAAAGAAAAACAGCAATTCGGCGGAGCCGACCTTCCTGCCGTCCACCGAGGCCTGGCATTTCGCGATCGCGAAATCCTCCTGGTTTTTCTCGATCTCGGCGCTCAGACGAATCACTTCACCCGGTTTGACCCACTGCCGGAAACGGGCATTGCGCACTTCGCCGAGCATCGCATTGCCGCGAGGCAGCCGCTGGGCGTTCAACGCCTTGGCGGCGGTCTGCCCCATCATTTCGATGAGCAGCACGCCAGGCACGACCGGGAAGCCTGGAAAGTGATCGCGGAAAAGTTCTTCCGAGACGGGCAGGCTTTTCTCAGCCTCGGCCTTACGGCCGGGTTCGAGGCTGATGATGCGGTCGACCAGAAGAAATCTCATCGCGCAACCCTTTATTCAAATTCAGTCAGGGTCGGAGTTAGCTTCGGTGAGACACCAGGCCGAGCCATCGAGCAAGCCAGGCCAGGGAACCGGTTCCGTGCAACGCACCCCCACCGTGGCGAATTTGTTACTGGGGCGGGTCACGAATCCGAGCCGCCAGAGCGAGCGTTCGATACGCGCGTGCAAGGGGCTTACGCTGACGAGATCGACTCGCTCGGCCAGCGCACGCCGGATGATTTCCTGCGCCAGGAGACTGAAACCAGCGAATCCGTGGCGCGCGTCCACCAGCCAGTCGACGAGTCTGACGATCCTCATGCCGCTTGCTTCATTGCAGATCCGATAAGCAACATAGGCGACCATATCGCCGGCTTCGAAAGCCGCAAGGACCGAATACTTCGCCCGGGGGTTCTCGAACAACCGCCAGTTCAGATACCGACTCGAACGTTCGAAGGTAATATCATCCGAGCCCCAACGGCGGTCGAACAGGTGATCGACCGAGTCATCGAACCACGTCAGATCCCGCAACGACCATGACGATGGGACTGGGCGGAACGCGATGGCCCGCCACGCCTTAAAGGCGACATCCGCCGGCGCGGCCAGCACCGGCGCGGCCAACCTCCCGATCCTCGATCGCCACCGCTTTACGAGATAACGTCTGAAGCGCAGGGGCGCGGTGTATTGTTTGCGATTGGGCAGCCGATGAAAGAGGCGGGTAATCAAGCCGATGGAGTTCGGATTTGCGCCCATCTCAAAAACGACCGGATTCTCGGCGAAGACGGCCATGTTGACCCAGACTCCGAGCCCCGCGCCGTCCACTTCGGGATCGACCAGGATATCCATCGTCGAGAGCGCATCGAGCGCCTCGTCGCCACGGATAAGGCGAACCTTTTCGGCGCCAATCATGCCAAGCACCTTGTCCCCCCGCGCGACGACCATCAAGCGGCCACGGCTATCAGATCGCCCTTCAAAGTCGTATCGCCACCGCAAATAGCGCGCGTCATCCCAACGCATCGGGCTACCCTGGCTCCGCAAATTGGTGATGCTGGACAGGTGGCGCAATTGGGCGGGTTGGAAACTCGCCCGCAGCTCTTCGGGCGTCATGCCAAGGGTGCGGGCGACCAGGGTTGTGGTTTTGGCAAATGATGGAGTGGTTGTCTTCAATGAGGAAATGCTGGGTTGAAAGAGATGGCGCAAACTGACATTCGTGCATCCAAGGACGATGCTCAATCGGCGAGGACTCCATGACGGCGCAAAAACTGGAGAACATCGCCGATTCGAATCATTTCCCGGGATTCATCAGCGGTCAAAACGATTCCGAAACGCTCATCGAGTTCCGCCATCAGGGCCAGAGCGCCCATGGAGTCCCAACCAAGCACATCGGCTCGCAGTACCTCGGGCGATAGATTTGCCAGGGGTTCTTCGAAGATCTCGGACAGCATTTCGAGAGTTTCTGATGTTGTTATCGCGTCTGCTACATCAATCTGGCTCATATCAAAAATCACTATTTTATCAATTAATTAACGAGCCCACAGCAAGCCGTGGGGTATTGGGTTACCAAAAACGCGCAGCAAGCTGCGTGGCATGTATACCGAAGGGAAAATCAATGGAGGGTATAACCGCCGTCGACGACGAGGTCGGCTCCAGTAATCCAGCTATTGTTAGGGTCCAACATAAACACCGCGGCGCGAGCGACGTCTCGGGGCTCGCCGACGCCCAACGGATGCAGCGAGGCGATGCGGGCCCATTGCTCCTTGCTCATGCGCGAGTCCTCTGCCTCGGTCATTTCGGTGCGGACCAGCCCCGGCGAAATACAATTGACGCGCACCTTGCGGCCCGCGAGTTCCAAGGCCATCGCTCGAACCGCGGCGGTGATCGCTCCCTTGCTCGCGCAGTATCCAATTTGTCCAGGCGCTCCAACATGCGCGTAAGTGGAGGCAATCCACAGGATGCTGCCACCCGATTCCGCAAGAACATCTCGCCGGGTGATTGCCCGAGCCAGTTCCAAACCCGCCACAAAATTGAGGTCGAACATCGCGCGCACCCGTTCGGGCTTGCTCGCCGCCAACGGAAGCGTTTGAACGACTCCGGCGCAGTGGCAAAGTCCATAGAATCGGCCCAGTCGCGCCGACATCTCGCCGACCGCCGGACCGATGTCTTCCAGCCGATTCAGATCCAGCACGCACAATTCGGCGCGCTCCGGAACACCCGAAAGTCGGGCCGTTTCTTCCAGCTTTTCCTTGCGCCGACCGAGCAACACCGCGCGCGCGCCCTGTTGCAAGAGTTCGATGGCGATCGCTCGCCCGATCCCTGAAGACGCCCCGGAGATCAGAATCCACCGTCCGTCGAAGCTTTGCTCGTCAATATTCATGCTCGCGCCACCGTGCCGGTGTAGATCAAATGCATTCGCGGCGCGTCGGCCTCGAGCCGAACAATCGCCGCCCCCCACGACAAGCCTACCCCATACCCGACCGTCATGACGCGGCACGCATTCCGCGCGGTATCGGGCACGCCCTGGGTCAAGGCCAGCGGAATGGACGCGCCGCCACTGTTGCCGAAGCGCTCCAGCACCAACGGCACCCGCTGCTCGGGCAGACCGCACTTCTTGGCAAGGTGCTTCATGATGAAGCGATTCGATTGATGGAACAGGAACCAGTCGATATCTTCAACCGTGAGATTCGCAAAAGCCAGGGTGTCGCGAATCAGTGGCGGAACCCGCCTAATCGTGAAATTAAAGATGCCGGCCCCGTCCATGCGCAGGAACAGGTCGCGCGGGTTAACGGGGGTTCGGTCGCGGAAGCCGCCGCCAGGAAGGATCAGGGCGTCGTAGCCTTGGCCATCGGTCTGAAGACAAAAGAAGCCTGGATCGACCGAGGGGTCAGCCAGCTCGATGGCGGTCGCCGAGCCGGCGTCGCTAAATAACAGGGTCGTCGCATGATCGTCCGGGCTGGTGAACTGGCTTGGCGTCTCGCCGTGCAGCATCAGGATTCGTTGGTGACCCCCAGCCTTCAGCATGGTTGCCGCCAAGTAGAGGCCGTAAGGATAGCCCGAACAACCGAGCCCCACGTCGAACGCGGCGCACTGATCCGATAGCCCGAGCCACTTATGAAGCATGCAGCTCGAAGATGGCAAAAAATAATCGGGCGTTTGCGTCACCAGGATCAGGCCGGTAATCGAATCGCGCGCCCAGTCGATCCGCTCGAGAAGGCTATTCGCGGCTTCGAAGCAGAGATCGGCGGAGGTGACGCCCGGTTCGACGATGTGTCGGTACCTTACGCCGGCCATGGCCACGACCTTGCGTACTTCATCGACGCCATAATCCTTGCCGCACTCGATGTTGTCGATGGCGCGTGGGGGCGCACAGCTACTCACCCCAGCAATCCGAAAACCGTCGACGCGCGAGAAACTCATGGGTCACACCTCTCAAGGGGCGGTTTGGTATTCGGACCGTTCACGGTCTCTATCGGAATCGCCGGCCAGTGCAGCATTGCCGTGGTCTTGCGCTTAACCTCGATGTCGCGGTAGATCAGCTCCGCTTGCTCGACGCCAAGGTTCAGTTCCGCCGCGAGAGCTTTGGCTGGCTCGCCGCTGTTATAAGCGAACAGGGCGACATCCATTTGGTCGTAGGGCAGGGCAAAATAAAATTCATCCTGGCCTTGCGCCATGCTGTAGGTATCCGTGGTGGGCTGGGCGTTGCTGATCTCTTCGGGGAGCCCCAGATAACGCGCCAGCGCATACACCTGGGTTTTATACAAGTGCGCGATGGGTTTCAAATCAGCGGAGCCGTCGCCGTTTTTCACGAAGAAACCCTGGTCGTATTCCAGGCGGTTGGGGGTGCCGACCACCGCGTAGTGCAGACGATCGGCGTGAAAATATTCCACGGTCTTGCGGACCCGCTGTTTAAAGTTGGTGGCGGCGACGATTTGTAAATAGTTCCTCGAATCCAGCCGCTCCTCCAGAATTTGCCCATCTGGCGACTGCACCACCAATTTGAAATAGTTGAACTGTCCAAGCTGTCCACCGGCAATGACGATCTTGTTTTTCCAGCCGTCAGCATAATCAGGAAAGACCGCGCGGATCGCCGCGTCGCGCCAGCGGTAGCACCCCAGGGCGTCCAGGACCGGCGCGATGTCGAATTCCTCGTGGGCGATGTCAAGCTGCGCCACCAACCGGCGCCCGCGGATGGTGCTCTCGGAAGCGGAATCGCGCTCGGGCAGCAGCAGGCCGAATACCCGTTCGCGCCCGACCGCGCGCACGGCCAGGGCGGCGCAGACACCGCTGTCTACTCCACCGGAAATGGCGACGACCAGGCCACGGCGATGCAGGTGAGCGCGCAACAACTCCCGCATGCGTTCGGCGATCTTGGCGACTTCGGCGGCCTCGTCGAGTTCGAGCGCGGCAGCAAGACCCAGGGACATAGCAGACTCCTCAACGATGAAGCGCAGCCGTCACGCTGGCAGGCATGGTCGGTTGCAGTACTTGATCAGACGCTTTCGATATCTTCGTACTCTTCCATAGGGACTTGTATCTCTCTCATGGGCTTCTTTCCAGAAGAATAAATTCTATTGAAATCGGCTTCAATTATTTTCAAAGCTTGCGCCTTAAAATATTGCTCGCCACAGTATTCACATTCTTCACAAGGTACGTTATTAACGATTAAGTATTTGCCGTCATGTTTGTAAATATATTGTACTTCCTTGTTTCTGAAATTTCCGTTACCACAAAAACTGCAAATTTTGTTCATCTCTATCCTCTCTCATAGGGAGATTTGAATTTTGGAGGAGTAGGAATATATACGGTGACAATGACCAACCAGTCTCCCCGGTTTCCGCATACCGTATGAACAGGTTTACCACTATCTGAGAAACCCGCCACCAAGCAGCTTTCACCCCTCCCCGTATCCAAATATTGCTCCAATATTCTACCTGTAAGCAACGATTCTTCTACCTCAATAATAATGAGATTATCATCTTGCCTGGCTTGATCGCCATGCCTTGAAAAATAGTATTCGTTTTGTTTAATCTTCTCTCGTATCCAATCAATATCAATCATAGATCAATAGACAGTGAGGCTGCTATGCTGGCTCCGACAAACTGCTTTCATGCCCAACATTTTGATTATGTTGAGTTACGCGCTGCGCGCTAACCCAACCAGCCCTTTAAAGGCGAACCTTTACGAGTAGGGAAGAGTGGCCTCAAGCGCCTTTTTATCGATTTTACCGTTGGGACTCTTCGGTAGTTCGGGCAGGACGGTTAAATGTTTTGGCGCCATGAAATTTTCCAATTTATCCGCGCAATGCTTCTGGATCTGGCGTTCGCTGAGGGCGCTGCCTTCCATCAGACTGACAAAGGCATGCACGGCCTGGCCCAACACCGGATCGGGCACGCCAAGTACGGCCGCCTCCCGTATCCCGGCAATGCCAAACAACACTTTTTCGATCTCCAGCGGGCTGACCTTTTCGCCACGGCTCTTGATGATGTCGTCGGTGCGGCCGACGAAATAGAGATAGCCGTCCCGATCGACCGTGAAGAGATCGTGGGTGCAGAGCAGGCGTTCGCCGGGCAGCGGGCCAGGCTTGAGCATGTGCGCGGACTTCTCCGGCTGGTTCCAATATCCCAGCATCACATGAGAACCCCGCACGTATAGCGTGCCAGTCTCACCGGGTTCGACCGGTTGCCCCGCATCATCGAGCACCATGACTTCCGTGCCGGGGATGGCGATGCCCACGGATTCCGGTTTTTGCTCGATCTGTTCCGGCGGCAGATAGCTGACGCGCTTGCACTCGGTCAGGCCATACATGCGGTACAGGTCGGCATGAGGAAAAACTTCCCGCAAGCGGGTATTGAAGCTGGCCGGCAGGGCGGCGGCGGTGTTGGTGACGCGCCGCACCCGTGGAAAACACAGCGGCTGGCGTTCGTGAGCGGCCAACAGCATGGCGAAAATGGTGGGGACTCCAGGGAAAACCGTGACGCCCTCCGCCTCCATCGCCTTGAACGCCTGCGCGGGATAGGTGAACGACTGTTCCAACACCAGGGTAGCGCCGAGATGAATCGCCATCAACAACTGGTACAGGCCGTAATCGAAAGCCAGCGGCAACACGCACAGCAACCGGTCGGTTTCGTCCAGCCGCTGATATTCGACCAGGCTGTGCAAGGCGAACAGCATGGATTGATGGGTGTGCATCACCCCCTTGGGTTCGCCCGTGCTGCCCGATGTGTAGATCAGCGAGCAAAGATCCAGGGTGATATTGCGTGCGCCGATATCCTCGTTGGTGGACCTCTCGAGGGCCTGGTTGAAGTCATGTAGCTGGCGCTTTGCATCACCGGGCGCTTGACCGACCACCAGCACGCCTTTCAGCGAAGGCGCTTCGGCGACAGCGGGAAGAAATACGCGCTGCGGGTGACCGCTCGCGATCAAGACGGTGGCAGTGCAGTCGTTGAGGATGTAGGCGAGCTTGTTGGTTTTAGTCTGGGGGTTGACGAACACGAAGACCGCATCGGCCAACAGCGCGCCGTACAAAGCCACCGCGCTTTGCCAGGTATTGTCGAGAAAAATCACCACCCGGTCGCCACGGCTCACCCCGATCTGTGTTAGCGCGTGGGCAAGCCGAACGCTGTACCGCCAAAGTTGGACATAGCGGATTCGCTCATTCCCCGAAATGATGGCGAATTTTTCAGGGAAGCGCTCGGCGCTGCGCCGCAGTGTTTCATGCAACAGGCGAAAAGGTTTGAGCGACATAGGCGGTTTAAAAATGCGTGGCGTCTTTTATGCCTCTACCTGACGCGCTGAAATCCAGGATTCTGGATATCTTGCCGGATTTTACAAGCTTGAGCGCGGTGATAAACCCGCAGAACACAAACAACCTATTGAAGAATTAGCTCAACATAATGTCAGCGATTACAGGGCGCGTATTGCTCCAAAAGCAGTTTGCGGGACAACTTGCCATTGACGGTAGGCATCAACTCGGGAAGAAAAATGACCAACTTGGGCACCATAAAATTTTCCAACCGCTCGCTGCACGCGCGCTTGATCTGCTGTACGGTTAGTTTTTCGCCTTTGCGCGGCGTGACAAAGGCGCAGATCGCCTCCCCCAACAAGGTATCAGCTAAACCCGCCACCACCACTTCCCGGACTGCGGGCAGGCTATAGATAGCGTTTTCGACCTCGGTAGGGCTGACTTTCTCGCCGCAGCTCTTAATGATTTCGTTGTTGCGCGCCACGAAATAGAGATCACCGTCCGCATCCTGACGGAACAAGTCACCACTTTTCAACAGAAACTCCCCAGGCAGAGGACCTGGCGCCAACACCTCCGCCGTTTTCTCGGGCTGGTTCCAGTAACCCCGCATTACATGCGGCCCACGCACGTACAGAGTGCCCACCTCGCCCGGCGCCACCGGCCGCCCGTCTTCATCCAGCAAAATCAGTTCGGTTCCCGGAATCGCGCGTCCCACCGATTCCGGCTTGACCTCCGCCAAGGACGGTTCCAGATAGGCGCTACGGATGCATTCGGTCTGGCCGTACATCTTGCAGAGGCGAGCGTTCGGGAACAGCCGCCGCAGTCCCGGAATGAACTCCACCGGGAGCGCCGCCGCGGCGTTGGTCAGCAGCCGGACGCTGGGGAATCGCAGCGGTTGCTCGACGTCCTGCGCCAGCAACATGGCATAGATCGTGGGCACGCCGGCGAAACTGGTCACGGCTTCGTCGCGCATGCGTTTGAACGCCTGCGCCGGATAGGTGAAGGAGCGTTCCAGCACCAGGGTAGCCCCGGCGCGCACCGCTGAAAGCCACTGGAACAAACCGTAACCAAAGTTGAGCGGCAGCGCGGAAAACAGGCGATCATCCTCGGAAAAACCGAGATACTCGTTGATACTTTCCAGCACGAACAACAGCGACTGGTGGGTATGCATCACGCCCTTGGGTTCGCCAGTGGTGCCGGAGGTGTAAAGCAGCGCGGCCAAATCCAGCGAGATAGCCGACTGCGGCGGCGGTGTGGCCGGCATGTCGATCAGCGCTTCGTCCACATTTTCCACCCCCACCGGCAACCCCTCGGCATCGGGGGCGCACAACACCCGCAGGGTCGGCAATTGTTCCACCAGCGGACCGAACACTCGCGCCAAATGAGGCTCGCTCAGCAATACGCGAGCGCCTGCGTCGCGCAGGATGAACGCCAGCTTGTCGCGCTTGGTCTGAGCATTGACAGCGACGAAAACCCCGCCGGCCAGCAACACGCCAAAAATTGATGCGGCGCATTGCCAACCGCTGTCCATGAAAATCACCACGCGATCACCGCGCTGAACGCCGCGCGAATGTAGCGCATGGGCAAGGCGGCAAGCGTAATCCGCCACCTCGCGGTAGCTCAACCGCACGCTGCCAGCGACCAGCGCCGTGCGATCCGGATGGCGCGCAACCGTGGCGAGCAGAATCCCTTGCAAGAGGCGGGGCATGGCGCTCATGTTTCTGTCTCAGACGGCAACTGCTTTTTTGTGTTGGACGTAGGCAACCAGATTTTCCACGGAGTCAAGGTTTTCCGGCAGCATCTCGTCGTCTTTCACCTTGATACCGAAGGTTTCTTCGATGAAAAGAACGATCTCCATAACGCCAGTGGAGTCAATGATGCCTCCGGCCAGAAATGAATCGCCATCCTGTAAAGCCGACTCATCGTCAGTGAATAGGATATTTTCCAAGACATAACGGCGAATGGTTTGCAGGATACTCATGGCTGGCCCCAGATAAATCAACGAGACGTCGCATCCATCTCGTCAATGGTTTGAGAGAATCGTTCGATAAAATAATCATGGCACAACTGGGTGGAGAGAATCCCGACCAGAGCCATATTGTCTTTATAGGCGATCGAACTGCCGCGACGCGCTTTGTTGAGCAGGAAACCGACTTTTTTCGCGTCGAAATAGCCGTGGCGTTTGAGCTTTTCCTCGCTCAACAGGTCGTCCACATAAGCGGGCGGCTGCCCGGAAAAAAACGCGGGGATGTCCGGGGCGCGATAGGGCTGCTTGTGCCGCTCCAGAATCTGCCGGGGCAGATGTTCGGCCATGGCCTGCTTGAGCAGGAATTTCTCGTTCAGCGCGCGCATCTTCAGGCGCGGATGCAGGCGGTTGGCGAACTCAATCACCCGATGATCGAGAAAGGGGAAGCGCCCTTCCACGGAATTGGCCATCAGCATCCGGTCGCCTTGGGAGCACAACAAATAGCTGCCCAGCAGGGTCTTGGCTTCCAGATACTGCGCGCGATTGAACGGATGCCAGCGGCCGAACGCGGGCGGCAACTGCCCGGTCAGTCGGGTGGCCGCATCCTCGCGCAGCGCGGCGTTGAGTTCCGGCGAGAAAAAGACCTTGCACTGCGCGGTGGTGAACCAGCGGGTCAAATGACTGAAACCGGGCTGATCGGGTTGATCCAGACCGATGCCGTAAAAATTGCGCAGGTAGGTTTTCGCCTGGGCGCCGGCGGTTTCCAGATAGGGATACAGCGCCTTGAGCAACAGGGGACGCCACTCGGATTGCGGGTGACGCGCCCAGAACTGGCGAATCTTGGCTTCCTTGAACAGATCGTAACCGCCCAAGGCTTCGTCGGCGCCCTCGCCGGTCAGCACCACCTTGTATCCCGAAGCGCGCACCAAGCCGGATAGCCGGCGCATGGGCGTCGGGGCGGTGCGCAAAATGGCGGTTTCAGCGTGGAAGACCGTCGCCGGGAAATCCTCGGCAATGTCGCGGTTGTGGCAAAAGACGCGGTGGTGTTCCACGCCCAGATGTTCGACCAGTTGTTGCTGAAAAACCGATTCGTCGAGCGACTTATCCTCGAAGCCGATGGAAAAGGTCTTGAGCGGCGCGGCCGAGTGGCGGCGAATCAGGGCCACCAGCGCCGAGGAATCCAGCCCGCCGGAAAGATAGGCCCCGACCGGGACATCGGCCCGCAGGCGGATGCGCGTGGCGTCGGCCAGCAGTTCGTACAACTGCTCGGTCAGTTCGGCGTCCGAGCCCGTGAGGTAGTCGCCCTGCTCGGGGAAGCGCCAATCCCAGTATACCGACTCCCGCAAATAACCGTTTTCCAGCGCCAGAAGGCGGCCGGGCGGCACCTCGAAAACGCCCTCAAACAGGGTGTTGGGGCTGCGCGGGGCCCAGAAGGTGAAAATCTGATCCAGCGCCGCCGGCGAAATACGCGGTGCTTCCGCCAACAAAGGCAGCAATCCCTTGATTTCCGAAGCGAACAGCAGTCGCTCGCCCTGGCGGGTGTAGAACAGCGGCAGAATGCCGACCCGATCCCGAACCAGCAACAGGCGCTGGCGATTGGCGTCCCACAGGGCGATGGCGAACTGGCCGTTCAGGTGTTGCACGAAATCATCGCCATATTGCTCGTAGGCATGGACGATGACTTCGGTGTCGCTATGGGTGCTGAACCGGTGTCCGGCTTTCAGCAGAACCTCGCGCAGTTCGATGTAATTAAAAATCTCACCGTTGAACGAGATCCAGACGGTCCGGTCCTCATTCGCCATGGGCTGAACGCCGCCGGCGAGGTCGATGATACTCAGGCGAGTATGGCCCAGTCCAATCCGCCCGTGGGGATCGAGGTAGACGCCGCTGCCATCCGGACCGCGATGGCGCAAGGATGGCAACATGCGGCGCACGTCCAACTCGCTGATATGGACCTGCGCCGAGAGCGCGGCGACGCCAGCAACTCCACACATGATTACGTTGTGACGAAAGCTGTTTTGCTAGTCATCGCCGGGACCGCCAAACCTTCCAGCACGTCTCTTGCCGGCGCAAACTGGAAATCCCGCAACAGGTGACGCAACCGCGCCTCGCACCGGCGCAAATTCGTATAGTGCCGAAACGTGGACAACCATCCCGCGTGAATGCGCGGCTGTTCTGGATCGACTTCCCAGGGATGCAGGTAAAAGATGAATGGACGCTCTTCCATTCGATTGATTCGAGACAGCGCAAATCGGGTCAGTTGATACGGATAGATCCGGAAGTAGCCGCCACCCCCCACCGGCAACCGATGGCCGCCCACAGACAGGGTCGAGGGGGGAAATTCGATCAAGGAACCACCTTTTGTATCAATCTGATAGGGCCAGCGCGGACTGTCGGGAATGCCGTAGCGGTCGTGATGGACCGGAAAGATGCTTGAATCGTAGGCAAACCCCAGCTCGGCCAGGATGTCGAGCGCCCACAGCGAACGCTTGGTGATGGAATAACTGGCCGCCCGGTAGCCCAACACCGGACCTTGCGCCTGATCCTCCAGGCATGCCTTGGCGCGAATCGTCTCTTCGCGGAAAACAGCGGGAGTTTGCCCGTAGATGAGTTGATGCGAGTAGCCGTGACAGGCCACCTCATGCCCTCGTTCCGCAATCGCCCGAACCAGGCCGGGACAGCGCTCGGCCACCCAGCCCAAAACGAAGAACGTCGCGCGAACCTCATGGTCGGCAAACAGCTCCAGCAACCGCTGCGTGTTGCGTTCGACCCGGAGCGGAAAGTTGTCCCAGGTCGAGGGGTCG
>DAIRDI010000063.1:0-13085 GCA_036796235.1 Candidatus Competibacteraceae bacterium
TGAAACCGACCGAGGGCGGCGCCAGCAAAATGAACAGCGTCGGCGCCAGCCGCGCTGGCAACGGTTCGTGGAAAAACAGCCGGTACAACACGATGGTCAACAACACGATCCAGAACACCAGGCCGATGCTGAAAAAAAACCAGGACAGCTCCGGCGAGGCCAACCGGACCCCGGCCACCGGCACGATGATGTTGCCCACCACCGGAATAAACCAGGCCGGGTTGGCATGTTTGATGTCGTAATGGGTATGGTGAATCCAACTGCCGAAAATCGCCAAGGTAAAACCAAGATGGAGGACGGCGCCGACCGCCCAAAGCCAGAATGCGGCTTCGGGCGCTGTTTCCAGGTAGGTGATCGCCAGCAGCAACAGGGAGATCGAAACCGTCGGGAAAAAGTTGACCCGAATCGGGTGGCGCATTTCCATCCTCACCGCCTGAGGATACCGCAGCGCCTTCAAGCCATAAAAGCCCAGCAGAATAACGAACAGCGCGCTGGCCGCGCCGCGCGCGCTGGCCCCGACGACCACCGGCATCCCCAGCACGACATGGGCCTTCTGCCAGGCCAGCGCCAGGCCGGCCGTGCCCATCACCGTCGAGAACAGGGCAATGGGAAAGTGTTCGAGGCGAGAGAGAGAGGATGTCTGGCTTGGTTCGGTCGCGGGAGCAGGGGGTAATGGAGCGGGAGCATTCATGATCGATCGCCTGCGATTCCAAGGTTCCAGTGGATTTCGGGTACCGCGACACGCGGTTTCGGAGTTCCAAACACAGCGGTAACCGGCTCGGTAGATATATTAGAATATACTAATATATCAAAATCCTGAAGCGGACGATCCGTAAAATTTCATGTGCCGCGCCCACACCGCGCCGCCACTCCACTCACCGAAAACGGTACAATAATCTCGGTCGATAAGCTTGCAGGACTCCATCGGCCCTCGCTCTCCACGTTCGTACTTAGTCGCCACCCCATGAATGCCATCTCCTCTCTGCTCTCGCCTTCATCCTCCTTGCTCGGTCCCGACGATCCGCCGCCCTTCACCGTGGTTAACCCCAACGGTCGGGCGCCGGTGGTGTTGGTCTGCGACCATGCCAGCAACGCCATTCCCGCCCGCATGAACCAGCTCGGCCTGGGTCCAGCGGATTTAGCCCGACATATCGCCTGGGATATCGGCGCCGCTCGGGTATCCCAACGGCTGGCGGAACGGCTGGATGCGCCCGCGGTGCTGGGTGGCTTTTCACGCCTGGTCATCGATTGCAACCGTCCTCCCGGCAGCCCCACTTCCATCGCTGAAGTTAGCGACGGTACCCATATCCCAGGCAATAAAAAGATTAGCGACCTTGACGTTGAGACACGTGTCAGTAATATCTTTTTGCCGTATCATCATGCCATCACCCGCATGCTGGCGCAGCGCTGGCGGCACGGCTGCGGTCAAGCGCCGGCGTTGATCGCAATCCACAGTTTCACGCCGGTGATGAGCGGTTTTCACCGCCCATGGCATCTCGGCGTGTTGTGGAACCGCGACCCGCGCCTGGCTCTGCCGCTACTGGAGCGCTTCCAAGCCGACCCCGAATTGTGCGTCGGGGACAACCAACCCTACTCGGGGCGGGAAGTCGGCTTCACCATGGACACGCACGGCGGCGCGGCCGGCCTGTCGCACGTCGAGATCGAGATCCGTCAGGACCTGCTCGCCGATGCCACCGATTGTGAGTGCTGGGCGGCGCGGATAGGCGAAATGCTGGAAGTCGTTTTGCAAGACCCCGCGCTGTACGCGGTCCAGCATTACTGAAAGTTCGGATGAGACCCCCTCCCCCTCCAGGGAACGCGCGGCGACAGCACTGGAGTACGGGGCACATACTCGGCGGAGACAGGACCGATGGGAACAGCGACGAACACCAAACAACCGGAGCAACCCAGGCGTTCCTGGTCGCGGATCGTGGGATTGGCGTTGCTCTATATCGCCGTATGGGTGGCGTTGTGGCGCCTCTCACAGATCTTGGATCCGGCGGCGACGGTGAGCCTGTGGCGCCCGACCGCCGGTTTAACCTTCGCTGTTCTACTCGTCCACGGCGCGCGAGCTTTGCCGTTACCGATCGTCGCGTCGTTGCTCGCCAGTTGGCCCGCCTGGTCCTGGGAGCAATGGCCTTATCTGTTGCTGGCCCACCTCCTCTCGCCATTGGGCTACGCCGTGGCCGCCCAAGCCCTGCGTCACGAGTCGGTTGGACCACAGCGGAAAAAATGGCCTTTCAACGACCCACAACAGGTGGCGACCTTCCTGGGCGCGGCCGCTGGCGCCGCATTGTTCGCGGCCTCGATCGAGGTCTTGCTGGCAGCCGGCGCGGGATTGCCGCCCGGCTCCCCGGCGCTGCGGGAGATCCTGCTGGGCCGGTGGCTCGGCGATTTCATCGGGACGGCCACGCTGGCGCCGCTGGCGCTGATTTTCGCCGCGCCGCTGGTCCGGCGCTTTGGCGTGGAGCAACCGGCGCACGGACCCGCGGCACTGGTTTCCGCCGCTCCCGCGCCGGTGCGCCTGACGATCCTCCAGATGGTATTGTCGGTTCTGCTGGTGATTTTATTCTGGGTTTCCCATCAGTTCTGGACCGAGCGCACGCAACCGTTCATGAGCCTGCTGTTGCTGCCGATGCTGGCCTGGATCGCGGCGACGCACAGCTTGCGGATCACCATACTGGCCCTCCTCTTTTTCGAACTGGGGATCGTCGCGATCGCAAGCGGGCTGGGGCATGCCGAACAGACGCTGGAGTACCAGGTCGTCATGATGGTGGTCGTTGCGGCGGGACTGCTCACCGGGGCGGCGTCCCAGGCGCGGCTCGCCGAGATCGCCCGGTTTCGCAACTTGGCCGAAGTCTCCAACGATCTCCTCTGGGAGTTCGACAGCCAGGGCCGCTTGCGCGATCTGAGCGGGCGCATCGCCAAAACCGTCGATTGGGGTGATGGCCAAGAGCGCGACGATTGGCGGGCCATCGTGATTCCACAGGAGCAGGACACCGATTTTCTCGCTCTGGAGACCCAGATCCAGCAACGACAACCCTTCCAGCAACGCGTGCTGCGGATTCGTTTGCCGGGTCGGGAGCAGTCGCTCTGGACGCTGAACAGCGGACTGCCGCTGTTCGATGAAGATCGGGAGTTTCTAGGCTATCGCGGCGCGACCACCGACATCACCGACCACAAAAAAGCCGAGGCGCTGCGCCAGCAAGCTGAAGAGTTACTGCGGGACTACGAGCATAAGCTGGAGGCGAAGGTGGCGGAACGGACTCAGACGCTGGCCGAAGCCAGCGAACGCAACTGGCGGATGGCTAATTTTGACAGTCTGACCGGCCTGCCGAATCGCAATCTGTTTTTCGAGCACCTGCGCAAGGGGTTGCAACAGGCCCGGCGCCAATGGCGGCTGGCGGCTTTATTGCTCGTCGATCTGGACGGCTTCAAGCAGGTGAACGATAACTTCGGACACGATGCGGGCGACGAGCTACTGCGCCAGGTCGCCGTTCGTCTCCAGCAATGCGTGCGCACCGTCGATACCGTGGCTCGAATGGGCGGTGATGAGTTCACGGTCGTGCTGCTGAACCTCGAACACGCGCAGGGCGCCGAGGCCGTGGCGCGGAAAATGGTCGAGCGTCTGGCCGAGCCGGTGCCGCTGGGCGACGCCAGCGCCACGGTCACCGCCAGCGTCGGCATCGCGCTGTATCGGCCGGAATGGCCGGATACGCTGGATCTGGCGATGACCCTGCTGCGGCAAGCCGACGCCGCGATGTACGCCGCCAAGCATGCCGGAAAAAATGCGTGGCGGGTCGCGGAACAGTTGGGGCTGCATTGAGGGCTGGCCAGCGGACGCCGGCTCCCGCAAGTCAGGCGGCCTCCAGATGCTCGACGCGCAATTGCAACCGGCTTTCGCCGCGCCATTCGTTGGCGTCCAATTGATAGGCGACGCGGACCCGCGCGGACCCCGGAGTAAAATCGCCAGCCCGGTGGAAGGCAACGGCTTCCAACCGCAGATCCGCGCCGGTCGGCCGCAGCCATAATTTCAGATGCTGTTCTTTCATGACCTGGTGGGACAGCACCTCGAAGACGCCGTCGAACAGCGGCGCGGGAAAACCCTGGCCCCAAGGCCCGGCTTCCCGCAACTGTTCGGCGAGATCCAGCGAAAAATCGACCGGCTCCAGTTCGCCGTCGCTCCACAGGCAGCCATTGAGATCCTCCGGCCGCAACCAATGGCGCACTTCAGCGTCGAAAGCCGCCTGGAAAGCCGGTAAGTGCGTCGCTCGCAGGCTCAGGCCGGCGGCGGCGGCGTGACCGCCGAAGCGGCCCATCAATCCTGGGTGTCGCGCGTCGACGGTCGCCAGGACATCGCGAACGTTCAAGCCCGGCACCGAGCGCGCCGAACCGCGCAGCAGACCCTCGCTATTGTCCGGTGCGAAGGCGATCACCGGCCGATGGGTCCGTTCCCGAATCCGCCCGGCCACAATCCCCACCACGCCCTGATGCCAGCCTGGATCGAACAGGCAGAGCCCGAACGGCAGCTCGCGATCATCCAGCGGCCATTGCTCCAGATGCTCCAGGGCCTGCGCTCGCATGTCCGACTCGATCGTCCGCCGCTCGCGGTTGAGCCGATCCAGCTCCCGCGCCAGTTCCAACGCCCGCGCCGGATCGTCGCACAGCAGGCAGTCGATGCTCAGACTCATGTCGGCCAAGCGCCCGGCGGCGTTCAGCCGCGGCCCGATGGCGAACGCCGCGTCGCCGGCGGTGGCCCGCGCCAGGGAACGACCGGCGACGGCGAACAGCGCGGTGACGCCAGGGATGCAGCGACCCTGGCGGATCCGCCGCAGGCCCTGCTCGACCAGCACGCGATTGGCATGGGCCAGCGGCACCACATCGGCTACCGTGCCCACCGCCACCAGGTCGAGAAATTGGGCCATCACCGGTTCGGCCAGGCCCCGCGCCGCGAACCAGCCGGTCTCCCGCAAGCGGGTCCGCAGCGCCGACAGCACGTAGAAAATCACGCCGACCCCGGCCAGTTGCTTGCAGGGGAACTTATCGTCCGGCTGGTTGGGATTGACCAGGGCGTCGGCGGCCGGCAGGGTGGGGCCGGGCAGGTGATGGTCGGTGATCAGCACCCGCATGCCCAGCGCCTGAGCCGCCCGCACCCCCTCGTGGCTGGAAATGCCGTTGTCCACGGTGACCAACACGTCCGGCCGCTCGCGGGCCGCGACCGCGACGATCTCCGGCGACAACCCGTAACCATGAACGAACCGGTTGGGCACCACATAGCGCACATCGGCCGCGCCCAGGGCGCGCAACGCCCGCACCGCCAGCGCACAACTGGTGGCGCCGTCGGCGTCGAGATCGGCGACGATGGCGATCCGCCAGCGCTGGCGCAGGGCTTCCTCCAGCAGTTGCACCGCCGCGGCGAGACCCTTGAGCGCCGTCGGCGCCGGCAGCGCGCTGAGCCGGCGGTCCAGTTCATCGACCGAGCGCACCCCGCGATTGGCGTAAATGCGCTGGAGCAGCGGAGAGACGGGCAATTCGACGATGGCGGGAATCGGCCGGCGGAGAATGGTTGTGGGCATGGCGGTTCGACCTGGGACGGCTCTATGGCTGATGGAGCGCTCGCTGGCGCAAGCGGGCGAGCACTGCGCTAAACGTCGTTCGAACCCGCCGCCAGATAGGCGTTCAGCGGCCGGGGCCGCCGCCAGAACCGCCAGCGAGCCGCGCCGGTGAGGGCATAGCTCTGGCCGTTGCCGGGATAAAGTCGCAAGGCGGCGAGCCGACCGGTTTGCAACCACCGCCGACAGAGCGCGAACCAGTCTCGCTCCAGCGCGGCAACGTGTTCGGTCCAGGCGTCCCGATCGCTATCGATCGAGTCGTGGCGAGCCGTTTCCAGCACCACCAGGCTATCCGCCCCGGGCGCGGCGGCCATCCAATCCCCGGCGCGTTCCGGCGCCGGGCTCACCGCCGCGCCCGCCAGTCGCGCCAAACCTCGGGTCAGGGGGTCATCGGCATAGAGTCCGGCGGCGGGAGCCCGCGCGGCGGCCGGGCCTTCGCCGCCGCCCCAGAACCAGACGCTGTTGATCGACGGTCGAGCGTGCGCCTCGCGGGCTTGGTTGACCGGATGTTGATGAAACAACATCTGGATCTCGGTCAGCAGCGTATTCCAGCGTCGCCCGGCTGGACCTTGCGGTAGCAGAGAGGTGATGTCGCGGCCGACGGCGTCGCACAGGGCGCGGGTCGTGATGCCGGGATCGGCGGGCAGCCGCAGATACCAACGGTCCGGATGCGGCGCAATCAACCGCAACCCGTCCTCGCGGAAGGTCTGATTGAAGGCCGCGACCAGCGCCCCCGCCTCGTCCGGCTCGATGGCCAGCGCCCGGGCATCCACCAGAAACACCGCGCGCATATCGGCCCGGAGATGGACGGGATCGGCGCGCAGCCACCAGCCGCCCTCATCGAGTTCGCCGCCATCGACCAAACGGGTCAGCGCGGCCACCGGCGCGGCGGCGGCGCCTGGAACGCCGAACAGCTCGCACAGCGTCGCGTCGGGCGAGGGCGGCGCGGCGCGGCGTTCGGCGCGGGCGAGCAGCCACGCCAGCGCCGGCGCGAGCGGCGCGGGCCAGTTCGGATCGGTGGCGGTGGCTGGCTGCGGTCCCAGCAGGCCAGGAATCAGCAGGTGTAGCGTGTTTGCCATGAGCGGGTTGGCCCGTCGATCGATCGACTTGATGAGGCGGATGGATTAACGCATTCGTCCGAAAGCGCTATGCGTGTTGCGACATACCCTGCCCGCGCTGTTCGTAAAACGTCGCCGCGAACCGCTCCAGCCGGCCCTCGGCGATCGCGGCCCGCAGGTCTCGCATCAGCTCTTGGTAGTAATGCAGGTTATGGATGGTATTGAGTCGGGCGCCGAGGATTTCCTGACAGCGATCCAGGTGGCGCAGGTAGGCGCGGCTGTAATGCCGGCAGGCATAGCAACCGCAGGTTTCATCCAGCGGCCGAGGATCGGCCCGATACCGGCTGTTGCGGATGCGGATATCGCCGTGGCGGGTGAACAGATGGCCGTTGCGGGCGTTGCGGGTCGGCAAGACGCAATCGAACAGATCCACACCCCGGCGCACCGCCTCGACCAGATCCTCTGGCTTGCCGACGCCCATCAGGTAGCGCGGCGCGGCGGCCGGCAAGAGCGGAACGGTATGCTCCAGAATGTCCAGACGTTCTTCCAGGGGCTCGCCAACCGCCAATCCGCCAATGGCGTAGCCCTCGAAGCCAATATCGCGCAACCCTTCGGCGGAGATGGCTCGGAGTGGCGGGTACATCCCGCCCTGCACGATGCCGAACAACGCGGCCGGGTTATCGCCGTGGGCGGTTTTACTGCGCCGCGCCCAGCGCAGCGAGCGTTCCATGGACAGGCGCGCCGCGGGTTCGGTGGCGGGATAGGGCGTGCATTCATCGAAAATCATGACGATATCCGCGCCCAAGGCCCGTTGCGTCGCCATCGATTCCTCTGGGCCCAGAAACACCGTTCCACCGTCCACCGGGTTTTGGAATTTCACCCCGGCTTCGGTGATCTTGCGGATCGCCGCGAGGCTGAACACTTGAAAGCCGCCGGAATCGGTGAGAATCGGCCCCTCCCAGTGCATGAAGCCGTGCAGATCGCCGTGCGCGGCGATGATCGCCGTACCCGGCCGCAGCATCAGATGAAAGGTGTTGCCGAGGATTATTTCGGCCCCGCCGGCGCGCACCTCTTCCGGGGTCATGGCTTTGACCGTGCCGTAAGTGCCGACCGGCATGAACGCCGGCGTTTCGACCGTACCGCGAGGGAAGGTCAACCGGCCGCGGCGGGCGACGCCATCGATTTGCGAAATCTGGAAGTGCATGGGGCCGGGGAGCATGTGCTATTGGACTGACCCGCGAAGGGCGCTTATCTTGACCGTCCTGGGCTGTTCTGACAAGGCGCGGCGGTCGATCGCCCGCGCGCTCGACGTAATGTTAAGGGGAAATCGCATGGTCATTCGCAAAATTCTCATCCTAACGCTGTTGGTTTGGGCAGTGGGTCTGGCGAACCCAAGTCTCGCGCTGGACCTGCGCCCGATCGCGGTGGGGCCGGCGACGTTTCAGGTGGAAATAGCGCGAACCGCCCAAGAGCGCGTGCGGGGGCTGATGTTCCGCCAGGAGCTGGCGCGCGACCGGGGCATGCTGTTCGTGCAGCCGCCCGGGCCGGCGGCGTTCTGGATGAAGAATACCTATATTCCCCTGGATCTGCTGTACTTCGACGCGGATGGCCGATTGCTGCAAATCGTGGCCGAAGCGCCACCCTGCATGACCCCAACCTGTCCGATTTATCCCAGCGAAACGGCGACCGTCCGCTACATCCTGGAAATCAACGCTGGCGAAGCGGCGCGGCGCGGGATCCAGAGGGGCGACCGGCTGCGGCTGGACTAGTCGCGAGCCGGTTCCGGCCGCCAGCGGCACACGCGGTTCGCGCCTCCGCAATCCCCTATGAGGATACGGGCGATTGCTGCACAATGCGCGCTCTCACGCCAACACGACGAGGATGCTCATGAGGGGCGAACTACCGGATTTCATCCGCTTCGGCCGGGCCGTCTGCGGCGATCTGCTCCAGGCCGAGCGGCGTGAGTGGTGGCTGGCCAACGGGCTGGGCGGCTATGCCGCCGGCGCCGTGGCCGGCAGCCTGACCCGGCGCTATCACGGTTTGCTGATCGCGCCGGTTCGTCCTCCCCTGGAACGCTGGCTGGTCTTCGCCAAGGCCGACGCCACCCTGGTGGACGGCGACCGGGAAATCCCGTTATTTTGTAACCGCTGGGCCGGCCAGGTGGTCGATCCGCAGGGCTGCATGCATCTGGAATCCTTTTGGCTGGAGGGCCGGATGCCGGCCTGGCGTTACGCGGTGGGCGACCTCGTGCTGGAGCAAAGGATCTGGCTGGAGCCGGGCGCCAATACGGTCTATGTCGCCTACCGGCTGGCGACGCCGGCCGGCGGCCGCGCGCCACGGCTCCGGGTTCGGTTGCTGGCGAACGGCCGCGACCATCACGTCCGAACCCGGATGAGCGATTTCCAACCGGTGGTGGAAGCGCCCGATCCCGCGGCGCGCCGGGTGCGCGCTCCGGACTTTATCTTGCGGCTGTGGGCGGTCGGCGGCGTCATCCACGACGACCTGAACTGGTTCGAGGATTTCGACCTCCCAGTGGAACACGAGCGCGGTCTTGCCCACCGCGACCACCATCTCAGCATCGGCGAGGCGGAGCTGACGTTGGTTCCCGGAATCTGGACCGGCATCGTCGCCAGCCTGCACGATGCCGTAGACCTGGATCTGGACGCGGCGCGGCGTCGATTCCTGGACCGGGAACGCGAGCTGCTGGCCCAAGCCGAACAGCAGGTTCCGGAATTGCGGGAAGCGCCGGACTGGGTGCGGCACCTGGTGCTGGCGGCCGACAGCTTTCTGTTCGCCCGACCGCTGCCGGACTTGCCCGAGGGGGAGTCGGTCATCGCCGGCTATCCCTGGTTCGGCGACTGGGGCCGCGACACCATGATCGCCCTGCCGGGATTGACGCTGGTCACCGGTCGCTGCGACATCGCCCGGCGGATTCTGCTCACCTTCGCCGAACTCGCCGACCGGGGCATGCTGCCCAACATGTTGCCCGCCGCCGGCGAGCCGCTGGCCTACAACACCGCCGACGCCGCGCTGTGGTACATCGAAGCCTGGCGAGCCTACCTGGAGGCCAGCGCCGACCTGAAAACGCTGGCGCGAGTCTTTCCGGTATTGCAGGAGATCATCGCCTGGCACGCCACCGGCGCCCGCTACGGCATCGGTCTGGACGGGGACGACGGTCTGCTGCGCGCCGGCGAACCGGGTTCCCAGTTGACCTGGATGGACGTCAAGATCGACGATTGGGCCGTGACGCCGCGGATCGGCAAGCCGGTGGAGATCAACGCGCTCTGGTATAACGCTCTGTGCTGCGTCGCCGAATTCGCCCGACGGCTGAACCGGTCTCCGGCTTTTTATCAGGATCTGGCCACCCAGGCCCGACTGGGTTTCCGGCGCTTCGTGAAAGCGAACGGCGAGGGACTGTTCGATGTCCTGGACGGACCGGACGGCGACGATGCGCGCATCCGGCCGAATCAGATTTTCGCCGTCAGCCTGCGCCACAGCCCGCTCGACCGCGCCGCCCGCCAAGCAGTGGTGCGGGTCTGCGGCCGGGAGTTGCTGACCTCCTACGGCCTGCGCTCGCTGGCGCCGCGCCACCCGGAATTCCGGTCCCGCTATCTCGGCGATGTCCGGGAACGCGACAGCGGCTATCACCAGGGGCCGGCCTGGGCCTGGCTGCTGGGCCATTACGCGCTGGCCGAATATCGGGTCCACGGCCGCGCGGCGGAGGCGCAGGCCTGGTTGGAACCGATCCGCGATCACTTGCTGGATGCGGGGCTGGGCACGATCAGCGAGATTTTCGACGGCGCGCCGCCCCACCAACCGCGCGGGGCGCCAGCCCAAGCCTGGTCGGTGGCCTGCATCCTGGAAGCCTGGCAGCGGTTGGAGCGCCTCAAGGAAGACCGCTCGCCGCGGCCAGACGCCACCCTTTCGTCTGTTTGAAACCACGACCATGCTCGACTCCTCGCTCTTCCCGAACTGGCGTCACACCCTGCGGCGTGGCGCGTTCTTCCTGTTGGTGCTGGCCACCACGCTGATCGCGCTCGGCCTGCTGTTCAGCGTGTTCCAGACCAACGGCCTCAGCCCGATGGAGCGGCTGTTGCTGTTGCTGTACGCGATTCTGTTCGCCTGGATCTGCGTCTCGTTCTGGACGGCCTTCCTGGGCTTTCTGGTCTGCCTGTCCGGCCGGGACTCCTGGGCGATTTCCCGCCGGCCGGACATCCCCGGCGCGCCGACCGGCGCGCCGCCGCGCACCGCGATCCTGATGCCGATCTACAACGAGGATTCGGAGCGGGTGTTCGCCGGCCTGCGCGCCATGCATCAATCCTTGGTGGAAACCGGCCAGCTTGAGGCGTTCGATTTTTTCATTCTCAGCGATACCCGCGACCCCGAGGTCTGGGTCGAGGAGGAGCTGCGCTGGCAGGACATGGTGCGGTCGCTGGACGGCAAGGGCCGCATTTTCTACCGGAACCGGCCGGAGAACACCGCCCGCAAGAGCGGCAATCTGGAGGATTTCTGCACCCGCTGGGGCGGTCGCTACCGCTACATGATCGTGCTGGACGCCGACAGCCTCATGCAGGGCGAGACCCTGGCGGCGATGGTGCGGATCATGGAACGCCAGCCGCGGGTGGCGCTGTTGCAAACCCCGCCGGTCCCCATCAATCGAGTCTCGCTGTTCGCCCGCATCCTGCAATTCGCCGGCGGTCTGTACGGACGGATGTTTACCGCCGGGCTGAATTTCTGGCAACTCGGCGCCAGCAACTACTGGGGCCACAACGCGATCATCCGGGTCCAGCCGTTCCTGGAGCATTGCGGCTTGCCGGTCCTGCCGGGCCGCGAGCCGTTCGGCGGGAGTATTCTCAGCCATGATTTCGTGGAAGCGGCGCTGCTGCGGCGAGCGGGCTGGGAGGTCTGGCTCGCTTACGATCTGCCGGGCAGCTACGAGGAAATCCCGCCGACCCTGATCGATTACGCCAAGCGCGACCGGCGCTGGTGTCAGGGCAATCTCCAGCATGTGCGGCTGGTGTTCGCGCGCGGGTTCAGCCCGCTGAGCCGGCTGCATTTCGCGATGGGGGTAATGTCGTATCTGGCTTCGCCGCTGTGGCTGCTGTTTCTGATCGCCACGGGCGTCGAAGCGTATCTCCAGACCCAGCAGGAGCTGGTGTACTTTTTCGGCGATCACTGGGCGCCGGTGTGGCCGGTCTCGTTCGCGGTGGAAATGACCACCGTATTGCTGGTGACCCTGGCCATGCTGTTTTTGCCCAAGTTGCTGGCGCTGGCGCTGCTGCTCGCGGACGCCGAACTGCGCCGCGCCCACGGAGGGATGTGGAGAGCGACCCTGAGCGTGGTGCTGGAGACCGTGTTCTCGGTGCTTACGGCGCCAGTGCTGATGTTGTTCCAGACCCAGTTCGTGCTGGCCATTCTGCTGCGCCGCGCGGTCGGCTGGCCCGCGCAGCAGCGCGGCGATCACCAGACCGGCTTCCAGGAAGCGGCGTTGGTGCATGGCGGCCAGACCCTGCTCGGCGTCGCCGCCGGGGTGTTGAGCTACCTGTACGTACCGGAGTTCTTCTGGTGGTTTATTCCGGTGCTGCTGGGGCTGGTGCTGGCGATTCCGGTGTCGATGTTGTCCAGCAGCCTCGCTCTGGGCCGGTTGACGCGGGACTGGGGATTGTTTCTGACCCCGGAAGAAACCGACCCACCGGCGGTTCTCCGGTATCTGGAAGAGCATCTGGAGGAAGACGAACCGGCGCTGCCGGCCTTGCGGGAACGGACGGCCAGCCGTTTCGTCCAGGCGCTGGCCGATCCCTATGTCAACGCTCTGCATCTGTCGCTGCTGCCGGAGCGCGAACCGCCGGGCAAGCGGCGGCGCCACTATCTGGAGGGATTGATTCACCAGTTGGAGGAAGAGGGGCCGGATGGCTTGAGCCCGGAGCAACGGCGCGAGTTGCTCGCTGAACCGGAACTGTTGCAGCGCCTGCATGTGTGGTTCTGGAGCCGGCCACCGGGCGCGCCGGGTCTGGTTTTTGAACCCGCGCGCACTGGTCCGTAGGGCGAACCGGATCTGGTCGACCGCGGGGCCATGGGCTAAGCTTCGCTCATGAAACATGCCATCGACCCCAAGATCGACTGCGTCTTCAAGGCCCTGCTCGGGGCCGAGCGCAACCGCCGGCTGTCGATCCATTTTCTCAACGCCATCCTGGCCGGCGACCTCCCCGCCCCGGTCGTCGAGGTGGCGATTCTCAATCCCTACAACGAGCGGGAATTTCTCGACGACAAGCTCAGCATCGTCGACGTCAAGGCCCTGGATCAAGCCGGACGGCTGTACCAGATCGAAATCCAACTGCTCAACCTCCCGGACCTGCCGGCCCGCATCCTCTACGGCTGGGCCGATCTCTACAGCGCGCAGTTGCGGGACGGGGAC
>DAIRDI010000064.1:0-13068 GCA_036796235.1 Candidatus Competibacteraceae bacterium
TGGTTGGGCCGGCGCGCAGCAGCATCAGGGCGATCTGGAATTCATCCTGCCAGTGGTCGAAGCGACTGCCAACGAAGTGGACTGGATTTTCATGGGCATGTGTCCGCCCAAACTCCGCTACCATGTCGCCGAAGCGCATAATGCGGTTCATTTCGCGGAGTATCCGGCGGCGCTGGCGGCGCTCGATCTCGACCTGGCCATCGCACCGCTCGAAATCAACCGCTTCAACACCGCCAAGAGCAATCTGCGCTTGTTGGAATACGGTGCGGTCGGCTACCCGGTCATCGCCACCGACATCCTGCCGTACCGGAATGCCCCGGTGACCCGCGTTCCCAACAACCCGACCGCCTGGATCGACGCGATCCGCGCCCACGTTCGCGACCTGGACGCCACCCGCGCCGCTGGGGAACAACTACGCGAATGGGTGTTGTCCAATTGGATGCTGGACCAACATCTCGATGAATGGCTGAAGGCGTTGTTGCCGGATTGAAAATCAGGGAATGAGATAACAACTTTGGATGTATTACGTATGAAGCGCAGGAATGATAACTTCAACCGGAAACGCCAAATCAATCCTGATCCTGATAAGGATACGCTGGCGTTTTTGAAAACCCATGTGGGATATGGCGGCAATCCCGAACATAAACGTGATCCAGGCGACTTTGGTTTAACTCCTCCATCTAGTCCACGCCCCGATAAAACGCTATGCGATTGCATAGGCATCCAAAGCAGGAAGCAAGCAATACGCCTGCTGCGAGAAGGGATAGAGAAGGGATTGATCAGCCAACAGCTCCGCGGACGCTTTCCACAGAATATTTGGTCCGTTTCAAAGGTAGGAGACCCATTGGAAGCACAATTGGAAAATCCTGAGACTGGTGTCTACCACGGCTATCCCATGCCGGAAACTGATCCTTTTCGCGAGCGAGTACTTGAGTGTTGGAACAAAGCGTTATAAGTCACCGGGGACTGGATATTGACTTCGACTGGCTGACTTCAAGGGTCATAGAGACCCCGGACCAAGCCAGTTTTGCCGCGCTGGTTATTCGCGTAAATAGCAGTAATGCCACGGAGCTTGAGGATCGACGCGCCCGGACCGTGCGGGGCTACGCACGGGTTTCAGCCTGCCAGATGGCGCTCTGGTTTGCTACCAACTGGTGGCGTTTGCGGTGGGAACCTCAAAGGCAAACATTGTCCTGGGCGATGAGCCATCGATTGGGCGCGGCGGGGGGAGGGTACGCTTGGCCCGATTTATCCTTCAGCAGCGATGGTGACTTTGTGCGAGTGCAGAGTTGGCCAACCTCGGATTGGTCAGGGACACCTACACGCTATCTTCGAACCTTTGATGAAAGATTGCCCGTTCAGGAATTCGAGCGTGGCATCGATCATTTCATGGATGCCGTGATCGAGCGCATCATGGTGTTTCCTGATCTGGACACGCCTTTGCCCGCGCTGTGGGCTGAGGTGCGAGAAGAGCGGGAAACCCCCGAAATAGCCGCTTGGCGTAAACTTGAAGCCCTCCTGGGATTCGATGCCGGTGAGGCTCCCGACTCATTAATAGCGTCTCTACAACAGTATGAAGCGATATTGAGCCGATCGGCTGTTGAAGAATTTGCGGCGGCAGGGCCAACGGAAACCGCTTGCAATCTTCAAGCGTTATTAGCGGCAGAAGAAACAGCGATTCCAGTAGTGGTCGCTGCCGGTGATTCTCTGAAGACCAAAGTACGGCATATTTCAACTCGCTTGTTACCGTGGCAAAGAGCGGAGTGGGCTGCACGGATGGCTCGTGAGGCTTGGGGCCTAAATCCCACAGAAGCGATTAATGACCAGCAATTATCGGAATTGTTTTCATTGCCAAAGGGAAAGGGCTTTGACAATCAAGTTCATTCTGATTTAGTGGTGGGTGCGGGGATTCGTAGCCCAAAGAAAAATAACCACTTCCGAGTGATCCTCAGCAAGCGGTCACCTACCGGACTTCGCTTCGAGCTGGCGCGCTTGGTGGGAGATGATTTGTCCGCTGGACCGCGTGATCGTTGGTTATTGGCAACCGGTGCGTCCACCTCACGCCAGAAATTTCAGCGCGCCTTTGCGCAGGAGTTTCTATGCCCCTATCAAGGGTTATCGGAGTTTTTTACTTCAAGTGAAGAACCGGATGAAGAAGCTATGGAAGCAGCAGCGGCACATTATCAAGTGTCACCTTTACTGGTAAAAAACACACTGGTCAACCATAGTCAATTGGAGCGTATGGTATTGGAGCAATAACTACGAGCGGGCTTTTTCGTCTACTTTGTGATGCTTTTGGTACTGCTGCGAGCACTCTTAACCAAAGTAGTGAGATTATTGTGCGAATAGGTGCTGTCTAACTGGATGCTCGACCTGCATCTCGATGAATGGATGAAAGCGTTGCTGCCAGATTGAAACCGGAAGTGATGAAAGTTCGACGTTCCCAGGAAAAATTTGCATTTTCTGACAATATATCGAGTGTAGTGAACAAATTTCGAGGCCATCGCCGATGATGCCAGTAGGTTACAGCGCCGTGATCAACCGGCTGGGACTTGCCGTGCGCCCACCTTCCATGCCGGCGTACATGGCCGCCTCGGTAAATCGCCGGATGGATACGGACCAGCGCATCCTTTTTCCCACCGGAGTCGCCCTCACTGACACACCGCTAGGCCATCTGGAATTCGCCATCCGCCATGAAGGCATTGATTTAGCGACGATCGACGCCGCCTTGCCACAGATTGGCCGGGACGCTATTGTTGTTCGCTTGCGTGAAAACCCTAATGGTGAGTACATCCGCCGTATTGCCTGCCTGTGGGAATGGCTGACCGGCGCACCACTCGATGCAGGCGTCAAACCGACGGCGCGCTACGTTGATCTATTTGATCCCCATGGGTACGTTGTTGCGAGCCGCCCGGTCAGAGACCCAAACTGGCGGGTTAACAATAATGCCTTAGGTAATCCCCGGTTTTGCCCGGTCGTTCGCCGCAATGCCTGCCCCTCACCAGGTTGGGTGGAAGCGATACTGGCCCAGGCCGCCGATCTGGCGGAGACCACTCGAGCCGCCAACCACTATGAGCGCACTCTCCAATACCTCTACCTTTCCGAGACCCGAGGCAGCTTCGCCATCGAGCGGGAAACGCCGAGCGCCAGCAAAGAGGAACGATTTGTCCAGATCCTGCGCCGGGCCGTTGATGTCCCCCGATTGACCGAGGATGTGCTGGTTGAGATTCAGAACGCCATCGTCCGGCATGATTTTGCCAAAGAAGCCAGTTACCGGACTCGACAAAACTGGCTGGAGAACGCGGCGGGGCGCATCACGTTCCTGCCCCATCCGCCGGACACGCTGCGCGAAACCATGTCGGGCTGGGAGGCGTTCGTCAACGACGACCGGCGTGGAATCGACCTACTGGTGAAAGCCGCTTGCGCCGCCTTCGGCCTGGTCTATATTCACCCCTTCATGGATGGCAATGGACGACTGCACCGGTACGTTATTCACCATGTACTCAACCGCTCCGGACTGACACCGCCGGAATTGGTGATCCCCGTTTCCGCAGTCATCATGAAGCACATCCCCCGCTACCATGAGGTACTCACCGGCTTTTCCGAACCGCTCACCCGACTTTGGGATTACCGGCGGTTTGACGAAGGACCGGACATTCAGCGCCATCCAGGCGCCGGACCGTATCGCTACTTCGCCGCAGATGGCGAGGTTAAATTTCTTCAAGACATGATTCAGCAGACGGTAGAACAGGAGATCCCACAGGAGCTCGCCTGGCTACAGGGCTACGATGACGCTTTTCGCCATATCGATGCCCAGTTCGACATTCCGGCGAATGAGATTTCCCGGCTGATTCGCATGATCAGCGGTAACTGCGGCGCTCTGGCCAAAGGTAAGCGCAACCAGTTCGACTGGCTGCCAGACAACGCTATTGCGCATATCGAACATATTGTCCGCGAATCATTAAGATAAAGGCTATGAAAAAACTATATATTTATGTTGCTGAAGTCCATAATGCCGCGCCATTCGATCAATACCCGACCAGCATCTCGATGAATGGCTGAAGGCGCTGCTGCCGGATTGAACTGAGGGAGTAGTCGTGATTCCTGAAAATCGCCTTCGAGGGCAGTATGAGTGATTAATACCTTCAAAATTTACGAAGAATTTATTTCAATCATTGGTGATGAAGCGGCTCGCAAGCTGGCCTCAGTGTTGGGGGCGATCTACGAAGACTTGCAAAATACCGTCACCAAGGTCGAATTCACGGAACTGAGATCCTCGGTACAAGAACTCACCGAAGCGCAAAAACGCACCGAGCAGCGCGTCGATACCCTGGCTCTGCGAGCCGCTAACGCCTATCCGAAGGATACTCCTCGTGCCAAACAAACCCCGTAATTCCCGTGGCTCCAACCGCTCCCGGCCCTCCCCAGCCGCGCGCAACGCCGCCGTGACCCTGCTGCAAAGCCTGATGCGCGGCAACCAGCAGCTCACGGTGCACATCAACGACCGGCCTCTGGAGTTGGCGCAAGCCCTGGCGCTGGCCGAGCAACAGGCCAATGCCGGGCAAGTCCAGGCGGCGGACCTGGTTTACCAGCAACTGTTGGAGCAGGCCGCCGCTTGGCATCGCGAACAACGTCTGGACGATGCGGAAGCGGTCTATCGCCAGGTGTTCGAGGCGCAACCGGCTTACATCGACGCTCTGCACCTGCTGGGGGTGCTCTATTCCCAGCGCGGCGATCACACCACCGCCGAGCGGTTGATCCGCCAGGCGTTGCGAGAAAACCCCAAGGCCGATACTTACCAAAACAATCTGGGTAAAGCCCTGCAAGGCCAAGGGCGGCTGGAGGAAGCCGCCGACAGTTACCGGCGCACGCTGGAGCTGAATCCCGAGCATGTCCTGGCCTGCAACAACTTGGGCAAGGTGCAAGCGGAACTGGGCCGGTGGGATGAAGCGGTGGCCAGCTTCCGCCGCGCGGTCGCGCTCCGGCCTGATTTCAACGAAGCGCGCCGCAATCTGGAAGATGCGTTACGGCGGCAGGGTGGGGAAACAGTTTGATGCGGGTCCGCTCGCGGCGTTCGTGAAGCGGCCCTATTATGATCGGTACACGACTTTGAACGAGGCGACCGCGGAGGTTTGACGATGGCGTTCACCGCCCAACAACTGGCCGAGCGGATGCCCGATGCCCGGGAACTGCTCAGCGACGAACCGGAAATGGAAAGCACCCAGCACTATCAACAACTGGCTTTGCTGGTCAGTCATCTGGAGTGGTACTGGCGGAACCGCCAGGATTTCTTCATCGGCGCCAACCTGACGGTGTATTACGCCCACGAACAGTTGCAACGCCGGCAATTTCGCGGCCCGGATTTTTTTCTGGTGCGGGACACCCCCCGCATTCCCCGCAATTCCTGGGTCGTGTGGGAAGAAGGCGGACGCTACCCGGATTTAATCGTCGAACTGCTGTCGGACTCCACGGCTGCGGTGGACCGCACGGACAAGAAGAGCCTGTACCAGAACGTGTTTCGGACGCCGGAGTATTTCTGGTTTTCGCCGATCACCGGGGAGTTCGCCGGTTTCCGGTTGACGGAAGGACACTATGCGGCCATCGCCCCGGACGAACGCGGCTGGCGCTGGAGTACGGTGTTGGATCTGTATCTGGGAGTGGAGGACGGCTGGCTGCGGTACTTCGAACCGGATGGGACGCGAGTGCTGGGACCGGCGGAAGCCGCGCTGCGGGAGCGCGAGCAAGTCGAACGGGAACGCCATCGGGCGGAGCAGGCGTTGCAACAAGTCGAACGGGAACGCCAGCGGGCGGAGCAGGCGTTGCAGCAAGCCGAACGGGAGCGCCAGCGCGCCGAGAATCTGGCGCAACGATTGCGCGAGTTGGGGATCGATCCAGATTAAATCTGTTCACATTGGGAAGAACGCTTTGATAATCAAGGCGATGATACCGCCCAACAGAATGCCCAGCATCCAGCGCATCAATGTCAGTTCGCCCCTGATCTGCTCGAAACGGGTTTCCATTTTCAGTTCGAGTTCGCGGATATCCCGTTTAGTCGCCAAATCAGCATCGCCAGACGCATCCCGGAACGCTTCGGAGATGGCCTTGGCTTGCTCCTCGGGGATGCCTCCCGCCTTGAGTTTCTCGACGAACTTCAAGGTATCGAAGGTAATAGTTGCCATGCCGCAGATCTCCTGATAACCAGTCGATTCACTATAACACGCCATCAAGAAGCCCGCCCCACCTCGAACCGCGCTCCCTGCCTTGCGATCTAATCGATTATTTTTGAAACATCCGTCCCAAAAAAATTTCTCCTCGACACCCTAAAGCCCCGCCGTGGGCCGCCGATAGTACAGGGCAAGGCGGGACGAACCGCCAAGATCTCAGGGGCAACCATCCCGGTTGCCGAGGCTTACAAACAGTCGAGGAGTTACGATCATGTTGAACATCAACAACAACCAAATGGCCCTAAACGCCCAGCGGCAACTGAACAACAGCGCCGGCATTCTGAAAACTGGTATGGAGCGCTTGTCTTCCGGCCTGCGCATCAACTCCGCCAAGGACGATGTGGCCGGCGTGGCCATCGCCGACCGCATGACCAGCCAGATTCGCGGCATCAATCAGGCGGTGCGCAACGCCAACGACGGCATCTCCCTGGCGCAGACCGCGGAAGGCGCCTTGCAAGAATCTACCAACATCTTGCAGCGGATGCGCGAGCTGGCCGTGCAGTCGGCCAACGACACCAACACCGGCACCGACCGCACCTCGCTGCAGAAGGAAGTCGGTCAGTTGCAGCAGGAACTGAACCGCATCGCCAACACCACCGCGTTCAACGGTAAGAACCTGCTGGACGGCAGTTTCAGCGCCCAGAAGTTCCAGGTCGGCGCCAACGCCAATCAGACCATTGCGGTCAGCGCTGGCAATGCCCAAGCCTCAAGCATTGGCGCGGAGCAGGTCAAAACGGCATCCGCAACCTTCGATGTGGCAACGGGCACGGTTAATGCCACCACCTCAGGTAATGTGACGATCAATGGTTCCGTCGGCAGCACCACCGTGGCTGTTGCTTCGGGCGCGACCGCGCGCGATATCGCCTCTTCAGTCAATGGTAAGACCGCGGATACCGGCGTGACCGCGCGCGCTTTTACCGATGCCGCGCTGAAGGTCACTACGACCGGCTCCGTTAGCTTTGCCATAGAAGGCCAAAACGCAGGGGCTACCTCTCCTTCGGTGATTTCCGCAAATGTCAACAGCGCCAGCGACTTGTCAGGATTAGCAGCGGCGATTAACGATAAATCGGGCACGACCGGCGTCACCGCCCGGTTAAGCGACACCAAGGACACCATTTTTCTGGAAAACGCCGATGGCTACGATATCCAGATCACCGGCCAAGCCGGCACAACCGGCGCCTTGCAGCTCCAAGGCGTTGCTACCGATGGCAAAACGTTGCTGGCCAGCGGCGCGGCGGTCACCTTGGCAGCCGGTGGCTCAGGCAGCATCTCGGTAGGTGGTAAAGTGACCTTCGAAGCCGGCAAGAGCTTCTCAGTGGCGGCGGATAACAACCTGGGTAGCGCGGCGTCGACCTTGAGCAGTGTCGGCGACATCAACGTCTCCAGCCAGAAAGGCTCCAACGACGCCATCAGCGTGCTCGACAAGGCTCTGAGCTTCGTCAATGACCTGCGGGCCGATCTGGGCGCGGTGCAGAACCGCTTCAGCTCGACCATCAACAACCTGCAAACCACGTCCGAGAACATCAGCGACGCTCGGGCGCGGATTCAGGACGCCGACTTCGCCAAGGAAACCGCCGAACTCAGCCGCGGCCAGATCCTGCAACAGGCCGGCATCGCGATGCTGGCCCAGGCCAACCAATCGCAACAGGGCGTGCTGCAACTGCTGCGGTAAGTTTGACCACCGCTCCGCGAAACCCCGCGGCGCTGAGGCTCCCTCCCCTCCGGGGAGGGCAGGGCGAGGGAAAAGTGGTTCGCCACCGGTCCATACCCATGGACCCCCCGCGTTGCTCTCCCCGCCGGGGGAGGGAGCCAAACCGCATTCGGGACCGGGAAAACCGGCAGGACCGACTTCCCCGACGCGAGCGAGACCCAAGGAGAAATCGCCATGACGCCGAACATCACCGCCACAAGCAGTGCATCACCGCCCCAGACCCCGGCCCACTTACGGCCCAAGGCGGCGCCTACCGGGGAGCAGGCCAGCGCCAGCGCCGAGAGTCGCGTCCGCCTTCCGTCCTCCTACACCCCCGCCACCACGACCGCCGAAACCCTGCGGTCGGCAACGACCCCGCCGACGGCCCAAGCGCTGACCGCCGCCGTCGATGACCTCAACCAACATTTCCACAGCTTGCCGAACACCCATCTCCAGTTCAGCATGGACGACAAATCCGGCGAAATGGTGGTTAAGGTCATGGATGTCGAAAAGGAAGAAGTGATTCGCCAAATCCCGCCGGAAGAAGTGCTGGCGTTGGCCGCGTTCTTCAAGGAACAGACCGAGAAGGAAGCGCAAGGGATGAATTTGACGGCGTCGGGCGCGAGCGGCTTCGCGAAGGGCTCGACCACGCCAGAAGGATTATTGCTGCACGCGAAGGCATGACCGAAATTTAGGAGGCTCACATGGCTGGCATCACGTCAACAGGCTTGGGATCGGGTCTGGATATCAACAAACTGGTCTCACAACTGGTCGCCGCCGAGGCGGCCCCAGCCACCAACCGGCTCAACCGGCGCGAAGGGCGCTTGCAGACCGAACTCTCGTCGATCGGCACCCTCAAGAGCGCCCTCTCCGAGTTTAAGAGTTCGCTGGCGTCCATGGGCAACGCCAGCCGCTACGACGCGCTCAAGGCCACGGTCGGCGACAGCAGCCTGTTCACCGCCACCGTCAGCAGCATCGCCACGCCCGCCAATTACAACATCGAGGTGAAAAATCTGGCGAAAACCCACTCGCTCGCCTTCACCGCCGGTGTCGACGACGCGAAAGCCGCTTTCGGCGGCGGAACCCTGAGCATTCAATTCGGCAGCTACAGCGCCGAAGGCTTTACCGCCAACGCCGAAAACAAAGGTGGTGACATCACCATCGCCGCCGGCAGTTCGCTGACCGACATCGCGGTCAAGATCAACGAGGCCAAACTGGGCGTGTCCGCCAGCGTGGTCAAAAACGGCGACGTCTACCAACTGGCCCTCAACTCCTCGTTCACTGGCGCCTCCAACAGCCTGCAAATTTCCGTCGGCGGCGACATTTCAGGACAACTGGCGGATCTGGCCTACGATCCTTCCGACCCCGACATCGTCGGCCTGACCGAAACCCAGCCCGCCAAGGATGCCGAGGTGGTAATCAACGGCCTGACCATCACCAACGCCACCGACACCTTCAGCAGCGCCATCACCGGCGTGACCATCAACCTGAAATCCGCCAAGCCCGGCACGACCACGCAGCTCGGCGTGGCCCGCGATCCCGCCGCCGCCAGCGGCGCGGTGCAGTCCTTCGTGGAGGGCTATAACAAACTCCTCGAGACGGTCAAATCCTTGACCAGCTTCAATGCCCAGACCCAACAGGGCGGCCCGCTGAGCAGCGACGCCGGAACCCGGGCGATCAGCGCCCAACTGCAACGGCTGCTGGGCGAGACCGTGGGCGGTCCGTCGGCTTTCCGTTCCCTGTCCAGCGTCGGCATCTCGACGCAGCGCGATGGAACCTTGACGCTCGACAGCGGCAAGCTGCAAGCGGCCCTGGACGCCGACCGGCCCGGGGTGATCCGCCTGTTCGCCGGGACCGAGGCCACCGAGGACGTAGCGGCGACCCCAGGCGTGGCGGATCGGTTCACCAGCTATCTGGAGTCAGTACTGGCCAGCAAGGGCGCGCTGGATTCCCGCATCGACAATCTCAACCGGCGGATCACCGACATCGGCGGCGATCGGGAAACCCTGAACCTGCGCCTGCAAAAAATGGAACAGCGTCTGAGCCGGCAATTCAACGCCATGGACGCCCTGGTCGGTCAGCTCTCGGCGACCAGCAGTTTCCTGAGCCAGCAATTGGCGGGCATGGCGAACCTCTATAACAATAAATAAGTAACGAGGGTTTATAGTCTTCCTTGCTGATAACCGGACACCGCCTCCTTGGCTAAGAACGCCGAGGTAGTGCAGTGATGTAGTCTAATCAGGTGAGAAGACTATATTAGTGATTGACGCAACAGCGGGCTGGGCTGTTCAATAACCCCTTAACGGCCCGAGATTGATGACCCCCGAGGTAGAACATGGTTACTCCTAACATCAGCAACGCCCTGCGGCAATACCAACAGATCGACGCCCAATCAGCGGTGGCGTTCGCCAGTCCCCACCAGTTGATCCAAATGCTGATGGACGGTGCGTTGGAAAGCCTGAGCAAGGCCAAGGGCCACACCCAGCGCGGCGAAGTCGCGGCTAGGGGCGAGCAGATCAGCCGGGCCATCGGCATCGTCGGCGGCTTGAAGGACGGCCTGAATCTGGAAGCCGGCGGCGAGATCGCGGCCAACCTGGATGCGCTGTACGATTACCTGCAGCGCCGGTTGCTTGAGGCCAACATCAAGAACGATATTGGGATGTTGGACGAGGTGGCCACGCGGTTGGACGAATTAAAAACCGCTTGGGACGCCATCGGCCCGCAGACTGCCGTCGCGCCGCCCGAGGGAGAGGTGGGCGAGATCAGTTCCACCGCCTGAGGAACGCGGGCAGTGGGAAGCGGGAAGCAGGGCTCGGCGGCAAACCGCCCGAGTCATTCTCGATGAATGTATCGAGCGCTGGCGCGAGCTTCGCGTGTCGCACGCTTGAGTCCCGGAGTGGCCCCACTCGAGCCGACCCCTCTACCGAGCGTTCCCAGCCGCCCGCTAGCACTGGAAACGGCAGCCAATCGTCGGTAGTGCGCCTCAGCGGCGCGAGCGGCGGCGGCGTTGGTCCGCGTGCCGTGGCAGCCGGTGAAACCGCCGAGACCAGCGTCGAAGAAGAGTCCGACGCGGAAGGCGTCGAGGGGCTGGACGAACCGGCGGATTTATCCAGCGACGATGAGGCCATCGACGATGAGGCCATCGACGAGCAGGCGGAGGACCGTGACGATCTGGACGATCCAGCCCGCGACCCTCGCCGGCGTAAGGTCGCGCGCCCGGACGCCCTGGAAGCCGGCTACCAGGCCCGATTGCTGGCGCTCCACCATCTGCTGGAACGGCTAGCCGCCGCTCACCACTTCCTGGGGACGCAACTCATGAAGGATAATCCCCGTGAATACCCCCGCTGACTGGGAACCGCGCATCCAGCGCCTGCAAACCCTGAACGCTGACATGCTCGAACAGGCGCGATCCGGCGAATGGGACGCCGTCACCGAACAGGAGCAGGCACGGCAAACGCTGTTGGAAGAACTGTTCCGCCAGCCGGCGCCGGAAGCGGTCGCGCCTCGGCTCGCGGACGCCGTCCGCGCCACCTTGGCCAGCGATGAGCGGGTGCAGGAGCTGGCGCGCGGCGAGATGCAGCGGCTGAGCGATGCGCTCAAGGCGCTCAACCAGGGACGTCGCGCCCTCAGCGCCTACCAGGACGCCTGAGATGATTTCCGAATCAGGGGATGCCAACCAAGATGCCGACTTCATCGCCGATGTCAGAGGATCCAGGCAATGAACGAACGCATTCTCCATGTCGAGGTTGGCAAACCGCCGGAATATCATCTCGAGCGCGCCGCCCGCATGATGGAAGCCCTGGAACGCGGCGAATGGCCGGAACCCTACCATGCCATCGGCTTTGCCGACCTTCGCCAGTTTCTGGCCATTTTCAACCCACATCGTTGGGAAGCGTTGGCCGCCCTGCGTGAAGGGGGTCCTATGACCGTCACCGAACTGGCGCGGCGCGTGCGGCGCGACGATAAGAATGTGCGTGGCGATGTGGAAAAGTTGATTGAATGGCAGGCCATGGTCAAGGATGAACAAGGTCGCCTGATCGCCCCCTACTCCGAGATCGTCGTTGATGTCTGCCTGCCGCAAAGGGAGGCTGCTTAGGGGCGGTACAAAAGGGGGCGGTCGCCCAGCATCACCCCTCGCCCGCAAGGGGAAAGTTTCTATACCGCCTAATTCAACCTTCAACCTTCAACCTTCAACCTTCAACCTTCAACCTTTATCCTCATGTCCAGCGACCCTGAATCCCCCCCCTCCAGCCTGACCTTCACCAGCCGCCTGCCGCTGGCTTGGCGAGAATTGCCGGCGCTGCCGGACGCAGCCGAACTGCAACATCTGGAACAGAGGAACCTAAATCTCCTGCACACCCTGTTCGCGCTGGACATCCACGCCGGCGATCACGGCGATGATCCCATGGCGCTGGCTAACGCCACCGAACTCAAGCGACTGGATTTCAAGGTCGGTCTGCTGCTCGGACTGGTCGGCCAGTTGCTGGCCCACCAGCAAGCGGTTCCTCCGGAACATCTTCTGACCTTGACGGTGCGCGATCTGAGCTGGCGGACCGCGGCGGCTCCGCCGATCGGCGCATCGTTGCGCCTGGAACTGTACTGCAATCTCAGTTACCCCCAACCCCTCCTTTTGCATGCCCAAGTCAGCGAGATCGTCTCACTTGAGGGCGGCGATCAGCTTAAAGCGACGTTTTATCCGATTAGCGCGCCAATGGAAGAAGCGTTGGAGCGCTACATTTTTCTCCAGCATCGCCGCAATATTGCTAGTCGCCGGGGTCATCGCCAGCGTTAAAAATTTGACGCGCCCGCTATCAAGGCTACAATTCCCTACATATTCTGCGTTGGAAGCCTTCGCGCCCTCCGACGGCGGGTAGTCGAAACTCTCATCGGTTTACTGAAAGGCAAGTGATCGGTTTCCGGCGCCGCCTGGTCGATCGCGGTTGTGCGGGCTTTTCGTGCCTCCTCAAGGACTCCACAGGCGATGAATACCGCATTGCTCGTGCTCGACGACGACCCCCGGCGGGGTGAAGAACTCTGTTTGCTGTTGCGATTCATGGAGGAAAACCATGTCGCGCGCGCCAATCTCTCCGAGTGGCGGACTCATGTCGAATCCAGCCCCGACTTGCGCGCGATTTTTCTGGATCCGGGCAGCAG
>DAIRDI010000065.1:0-13022 GCA_036796235.1 Candidatus Competibacteraceae bacterium
CCGGTCAGCAATGAATCCAGAAACTCGATCAGCGGCGGGATCACCAGTTCGTATCCCCAGCTTTCATAGAGATCCAACAATTCGCGGCGCAGATTTTCCAGCCGGCGGGCGGCAGGCGGCAAAATTTCTTCGATGCCTTCAGGCAACAACCAACGGTCTTCGGGGATCATGACAAATCAGTCATACCAGGGGCAGGCGGAATGCGGGCTGGGCCGACGTCAGCGGAGAAAGTACAACACCAGCAACCCCAGCGCCATGCCGATCAACCCAACGAACCGCAGCACGCGGTCTTCGAGTTGGGCGATCTGCAACAGGGCCTGGCGCAGGGCGCGGGGATTAAGGAACGGTAGAATGCCTTCCAGCACCAACATCAAGCCGAACGCCGCCAGCAATTCATTCCACATGGTGGCGTTCGGGGTCCGGGACGGCGGATTCGTCCGTCCCGTTGACTGGAATCGTCATAAAAGCCGGTTGAATGTCTGGGGAATAACGAGTCAATCCGGCGGAGGGGCTTGATCGTCCGAAGGTTCCGGCAACGCTTCCGGAGCACCGGGTGAAGGCAATTCTTTCGGAGCATCGGGCGACGGTAACGACACAGGAACCCCCGGCCCGGCAGCCTCGGAAACCCCTTCCAGATGACTAGACTGGTTAAAGTAGCGAAAGAACTGGGAATCCGGCTGCAGGACGAGCACATCGTTCTGGTTTCTAAAACTTTCCCGGTAAGCTGTCAGGCTGCGGTTGAAACTGAAAAATTCCGGGTTTTGGCCAAAAGCCTCCGCGTAGATTCGCGTGGCCTCGGCATCGCCCTCACCGCGCTCCCGCTCGGCGTCGCGATAGGCCTCGGCCAGAATCACGGTACCTTGGCGGTCGGCGTTCGCACGAATGCCCTCAGCCTCCTGGGCGCCGCGAGAACGGAATTCTTTGGCCACCCGCAACCGTTCGGCTCGCATCCGGTTAAAAACCGACGCGCTGACATCGGGCGGCAGATCGATGCGTTTGATCCGGACGTCCACGGCGGCGATACCCAGTTGCGTGGCCTGCTCCCGCAGCGACTGGCTCAGAATTCTCATGATCTGATCGCGATCGGACGCCAGAACCTCCTGGATAGTGCGGCGACTGAACTCGCTGCGCAAACCATCCTTGACGATCTGATCGAGCCGGATATTGGCCTGAAGTGGATCGCCGCCCACCGAGGTGTAGTAGCGCCGCACGTCTTCAATCCGCCACATGACGAACGAATCCACGATCACGTTCTTTTTCTCGGCGGTCAGAAAACGCTCCGGGTCGGTGTCGAGGGTCTGCAACCGCCGATCAAATTTACGGATGTTATTGACCAGCGGCCATTTCCAGTGCAACCCCGGTTGGTAGTTGGCTTCGACGATCTCACCCAACTGGAAACGCAATGCGGTCTGCCTTTCTTCCACCGTGAACAGCGACAGACTCAGGATCACCGCCACGGCGGCAGCCGCGCCGAGCAAGGTGTTACGAGAGATGGGTAGTCTTGGCAGGGCCATATCAGCGCGCCTCCCGGGCACGGCTCAAATCACGCAGACGAGGGATCGCCGCACCGTCATCGACCGAGGCCGACGCGCCTGGCAGGGTCTCGGACAGAACGCCACCCGTGGCGCGAGTTTCAGCACCCGCTGCGTCTCCAGAACGCAGCAGGCGATCCAGGGGCAGGTACAGCAGATTATTCGTACCCTGCACATCTACCAGCACCTTGCTCGTTTGGGTCAACACGGCTTCAATCGTCTCCAGGTATAGCCGCTCGCGCGTCACTTCCGGCGCCACCTGATAGGCCCCCAACAACTGCTCGAAGCGGCTGGCCTCACCTTCGGCTTGGGCGATGACCTGCTCCCGGTAGGCCGACGCCTCCTGCAAGCGGCGTGCCGCCTGACCGCGCGCGCGCGGAATCACTTCGTTGGAATAGGCTTCGGCCTCATTCATAAAGCGCTGCTCGTCCTCGCGCGCCTTGATGGCGTCGGCGAAGGCATCCTGCACTTCTTCCGGCGGTTGAACGTCCTGCAGCACGACCGTCACGATCTGCAGGCCGGAACCCTTGCTGTCCGCTTCCGGAGCGGAGACTATCAACGAATCGGGCGGATAGGTGTCTAGAATGCGCTGGCTCAATGCCTGGATGTTCGCCACGATCTCGGCACGTCCCTCGGTCAGGACAAAATCCATGGTGCTCTTGCCGATCGTCTCGCGAGCCGCGCTCTCCACCACCTGCACCAGTACGGCTTCCGGGTCGAAGACGTTGAACAGATAGGCTCGCGGATCCTTGATCTGGTATTGCACCGCCAGACGGACATCGACGATGTTTTCATCCTGGGTCAGCATCAAGGCTTCCTTCGCCACCGAGCGAGCCGCCGGCTGGCGAACGCTAGCGGTGGCGCCACCTCCCGCGGAGCGGTAACCGATCTCCTGAAACCGGCGTTGCTCCACATTCACGATCTCAACCCTATCGATGGGGAACAGACGCAAGTGCGGTCCGGGCATGGTGGTTTCATGATAGCGACCGAACCGCAGCACCACGCCACGCGTACCTTCATCCACGATATAGATGCTGGCGATCAGCCATCCGATCAGGGCGATCACCACAACGATCACGGTGATGCCGGCAAACCCGGAACCTGGAGCGCCCGGCGATCCAGACCGACCGCCGCCGCCACCGCCGCGCCGACCGCCCAGCACGGAGCCAAACTTATCAGAAAGCTTGCGGATCACTTCATCCAGATCGGGCGGACCCTGATCGCGCCCCCCACCACTCCAGGGATCGCGGTTGCCGCCTCCTCCCGGTTCGTTCCAAGCCATGTCGTACCTCAAAATTTGTTGCGGAGACTACTTAAACCGCCGGGATCTCAAAACCCGAACGCACCCATTCCGCTCGTAAGCCATCCCGGCGGAACAGCAGATTCAAATTACCGCGCGATGTGCGCACTTCGATCAGCCACTCACCCTCCGGGCTGGTCTGTTCGGCCACCACCGCTCCCAGATCGAACAACCGGGCCCGCAATCGTGCCGCCATCGGCGGCAGGCAGAGCCAGCCATGGATCTTTTCACCATGCAGGCGTTCGACGATCGCCGTTTTCAGCAGCGCGATTCCAGCTCCGGTCGCGGCCGACAGCCATACGGCGCACGCTCGACCTTCGGCATCGCGCTCCAATCGTGGTGGGACGCCACCGAGATCGATTTTGTTGAATACCCGTAGTCGCGGCGCCGTCCCCGCGCCAATCTCCTCCAATACCGCGTCGACCTGATCGATGACCGCGTTTTGGTCGGGGTGGTTGACGTCGATTACATGCAGCAGCAGGCTGGCCTCGCAGGTTTCCCGCAAGGTCGCGCGGAAAGCCGCCACCAACTCATGCGGCAGGCGGTTGATAAAACCTACGGTGTCGGCCAGCACCACCGATTCCGCGCCCGGCAAATCCAGTCGCCGCAGCGTCGGGTCCAAGGTGGCGAACAACTGGTCGGCCGCATAGACGCCGGCCCGCGTCAAGGTATTGAACAAAGTGGACTTGCCGGCATTGGTATAGCCGACCAGCGACACCGTCGGGAGTTCCGCCTTGCGCCGGGCGCGCCGCCCCTGTTCGCGTCGCCGGTCGACTCGATCCAGGCGCAGGCGAATCTGCCGGATACGGTCGGCCAGTAGCCGCCGGTCCGTTTCCAACTGGGTTTCACCCGGACCGCGTAGCCCGATACCGCCCCGCTGCCGTTCCAAGTGCGTCCAACCTCGCACCAGCCGGGTGGACAGATGCCGCAACTGCGCCAACTCTACCTGCAATTTCCCCTCAAAACTGCGGGCTCGCTGGGCGAAGATATCCAGGATCAAGCCGGTGCGATCCACGACCCGACAGCACAGGAACGCTTCCAGATTGCGTTCCTGACTCGGGGACAGAGTATGGTCGAAAAGCACGAGTTCCGCGCCGCCGCGCTCCACCGCTTCCCGAATTTCCCCTGCCTTGCCACTACCGACGAACAGACGCGGGTCGGGCGCAGAGCGACGTCCGGTGATCAGCGCGGTGGATTCGGCCCCCGCCGATGCCGCCAACTCCTGGAACTCGGTGAAATCTCGGGCATCCGCGACGCCATTCAGCACCAGATGCACCAAGATGGCGCGCTCGCCGCCGCGCGGACGTTCGAACAAATCGACTCCCGTGATCTTCGCCGGTTTGGTCGTCAGGCTTGGTCGCCGCCGGCGATGCTGTCGTCCGGCGCCAGGTTCAACCGCACGTTCCGCACCGGCACCACCGTGGAAATGGCATGCTTGTAAATCATCTGGCTGACGCTGTTCTTGAGCAATACTACAAATTGATCGAAGGACTCGATCTGCCCCTGCAATTTGATACCGTTCACCAGATAAACCGAAACCGGAATTCGCTCCTTGCGCAATGCGTTCAGGAACGGTTCCTGGAGGGAATGACCTTTTGCCATGCGATTCTCCCTTATTGTTATAAGCCGAAAACAGATCGTGAGACACGCTAAAATTTCAGGTAAAAAATAACTTACAGCATGACGCGTGCACAATGTGGGCCACGTTGCCGGAATAAACCGCCGGACGGTCGGCTCAACATGTCTTCATGAGATGTAGGCTCTGCGGAACTGGCAAGGATCGCTGGAAATACCGCAGCTTCGCCGAAGGCGCGGCGCATCCAAAACGTTCACATCTTAACATAATCGATCCGGTGTGCCTGAAAAAACCCGTTCGCACGCAAGTTCGCGATCACCGCCTCCAACGGATCATCGCTTTGACTGTTCAGCCAGAGGGCTTCCCGCTCCGCGCGCAGCCAAGTCAATTGCCGCTTGGCGAACTGTCGGGTGGCCGCAATCCCACGCTCGATCATCGCCGCCTTATCCAACCTCCCCTCCAGATACGCCCAGACCTGCCGGTAACCCACCGCCCGCAGGGCCGGTCGCTCCAGACCGAGATCGCCGCGCGCCTTCAAGCGCTCCACTTCAGCGACGAAGCCCTGCTCCAACATGACGTGGAACCGTTGCGCGATACGCTCGTGCAAGACCTGCCGTTCCAGGGGAGCCACGATCAGTTTGATGATGCGGAACGACAGTATTTCGTTGCGTGGACGGGCGCAAAGTTCCGTCAACGAGCGACCGGTGAGTTCGTGGACTTCGAGCGCCCGTTGAATCCGCTGCCGGTCGTGGACGTGAATGCGCGCCGCCGCCGCCGGGTCATGTTGCGCCAACCGGGCGTGCAGGACGGCGCTGCCTTGTTCGGCGAATTCCGCCGCCAACCGGGCGCGCAGAGTGGGATCGGCGGATGGCAACTCCGCCAGCCCCCGTTCCAATGCCCGGAAATAGAGCAAAGTTCCACCGGTCAGCAGTGGAATCCGTCCGGCGGACTGGATAGCGGCGATTTCGCGCAAGGCGTCGGTCCGAAACTCACCGGCGGAGTAAGCCTCGGCCGGATCGCGAATATCGATCAGGCGATGAGGAGCCAGACGCAGAGTCACCTGATCGGGCTTAGCGGTACCGATATCCAGGCCCCGATAGACCTGCGCCGAATCCACGCTGATGATTTCCAACGGCCACCGCCGCGCCAGCTCCACCGCCAGCGCGGTCTTGCCGGAAGCGGTCGGTCCCATCAAAAACAGTACGGGCGGGCGAGGGTCGACGACGGTCATTATTTCCGGGGAAGACGCTTTGGCAATAAGGGATCGAGCGGAACCATGAACCGCCGAATCAGCGCCCGCGCCGAAACAGCCGATCCAGTTCTTCCAGCGTCAACTGAATCCAGGTGGGCCGACCGTGATTGCACTGCCCGCCATGATCGGTGCGTTCCATGTCGCGCAGCAGCGCGTTCATTTCCAGCAGGTTGAGCGGCCGGTTGGCGCGCACCGCGCCATGACAGGCCAACCCGGCCAGAAGATCCAAGAGGGCCCGCTCCGGACGGTCGCTTTGGTCGTGCATCGCCAGATCGGCCAGCATATCGCGCACCAGCGCCGCGATGTCCAGTCCGGCCAACGCCGCCGGGACTTGACGCACCACCACGGTCTCCGGTCCCAATACCGCCACGTCGAGGCCCATCCGGACGAACAGCGCTTCATGTTCCTCGACCCAGTGACGCTCGCGCGCTCCCACCGCGAACGTCACTGGAACCAGCAAAGCTTGGATCGCGAGGCCGCCGTCGTCCGCCAGCGCGGCTTTCAGGCGCTCGTACAGGACGCGCTCGTGGGCGGCGTGCATGTCCACCACCACCAATCCGGCGGCGTTTTCCGCCAGTACGTAGCGGCCGTGCAACTGGCCCAGCGCGTAACCTAACGGCGGCGGCGCGGCGGCCGAGTCCGAAGACGCCGAGGACTCCGGCGCGGAAGAAAGCTCAGAACCATGCAGTTGGCCATAAGCCGCCAGTCGTTCCCTGACTTCCAGCGGCAATCCCGATTGTCCGCGGTTCGCTTCATGCGTCGCGCCCAGTCGCCCGGCGAATCCGCTCGCTCCCAACCGTTCGCCGGCGTGGACCACCGGCGCCGGCGCCACGCCGGGCCGGGCTTCGGCCAGCGCCGCCTGCACGGTCCGGCGAACGAATTCGTGGATCAACGAAGCTTCCCGAAACCGCACCTCCTGCTTGGCGGGATGGACGTTGACATCCACCGTCGCGGGATCCAGTTCCAAATGGAGCACGACCGCCGGATGGCGACCCTGATAAAGGATATCCTGATAGGCTTGGCGCACGGCATGGGCGAGGGTTCGATCGCGTACCGGCCGGCTGTTCACGAAGAAGTACTGTTGGTCCGGCTGGGCGCGGGACACCGCCGGCAGACCGAGCCAACCCCAAAGCCGCAAACCCAGTTCCGCGCGATCCAAAAACTGGCTGGCGACCGCGAACTCTCGGCCGAGCAGCAGCGCCACCCGCCGCGCCCATGCTTCGAGACCCGACGCCGGTTCCAAATCCAGCACGACCCGCTGGTTGTGCCACAGACTGAAACCGACCGCGAACCGGTTCAGGGCCAAGCGGCGGACGCTGTCCTCAATGTGACCGAACTCAGTGCGCTCGCCGCGAAGAAACTTGCGGCGGGCCGGGACGTTGAAGAACAGATCGCGCGCCTCGACCGTGGCGCCGACCGGGTGCGGCGCGGGGATAGGATCGCCGAGCACCATGCCGCCATCACCGCTGATCCGCCACCCGGTCTCCTGATCGGCGACCCGGGAAGTCAGGGTCAACCGCGCCACCGAGGCCATGCTCGGCAGCGCCTCGCCACGAAAGCCCAGGCTGGCGACTTGCAGAAGATCATCGAAGCAGGCCAGCTTGCTGGTGGCATGCCGGGCGAGAGCGAGCGTCAGATCGTCGGGATGGATGCCGGAACCGTTATCGCGCACCCGGATCGAGCGGACTCCACCTTGCTCCACTTCGACCGCGATGCGGGTCGCGCCCGCATCCAGACTGTTTTCCAACAATTCCTTGACCAACGAAGCCGGCCGCTCGATGACCTCGCCAGCGGCGATCTGACTGATCAACTGCGGAGGTAATGGCCGGATGCGCCCGCTTGCCATCAGAGTAGTGCTCGCGATCGGCAACCCAGCCCGAACCCGCGCCGCCGGCGCGGGTTCGGGTTTGGACTCACTGGATGATTCGCTGTACAGCTTCCAGCACCTGCCGGGCGCTGGCTGAATCAACCGGCCGGTCATCGGCGTCGCGAACCACCACGACCGTCTGCTGGCCCTGACCCGCCAAGCGCACCCGGTAACGGGTTCCCGGCGGCGGGGCTTCCGGCTCGCCGCGCCAAAAAGCCAGCCGGGAGAAAAACCCGCTCTCGCCGGACTGTTGTTGATTGTCCTGCAAGGGATCGCGGTACTCGACCACGTATAGGCCCTGACCGCGGCTCTGTTCCTCGACCGCGTAATTGCCGCCATCCAAAGCCAGCCCCACCAGACGCCAGGCACGGGAATACTCTTCGTCGACGATCAAGCGGGGTTCGCCGTCCTGCTCGACCAGGCGCGAGCGCGGTCCGGTCGTCGGCGTCTCGGCCCGAGCCAGTTGCGTTTCCGCGCGCCGCTCCGATGCGCCCAGATGAACCATCAGCCGATTGAGCATCTCGGCCTCCAGCTCCGGACTCGGTGGCCGTTGCTGCCAGATGAAGGTATTGGTCGCGCTGGCGCTGGTTCCCCCGACCGCCACTTCCTCCACGCCGGAGTGACTCAGGTAGATGTCAGTGCTCCGTTCATCCAGGCTTCGCTCCAGGCGGACCCGGAACCGATCGCGGGTCGGCGTCGAGTAAGCCATATCCAGAAACCGCTTGAGCACCCGGCGAATGCCGTCCTCGGGAATATCCGCCCGATTTTCCAGCCAGTCGGTTTCCATGATGCCGATGGTCGGGTCTTCGCGCTTCAGATTGAAGCCGTTGCTAGTCCAGAACTCCCGCACTCGCGGCCAGACCTGGTCCGGCGGCGCCGCGACCACCAGCCAGCGTCGGTCGCCATCCTGTCCCACGGTAATGCCCGGCTGCGCCGGCAGCACCGCCGCCGCGGTCCGAACCTGGGGTCCGGCACCGCGCTCTTGGGCGTAGGCTGACAGGGAAGCCGAGCCGGCCGGATCGATCTCCGGCACCACCAGTGTGTCATCGATGGTGGACGAAGTCAGGTCTGGAGGCACTTCCAACGGTCGCGTTATGGCGCTCTGCCGGTAGTCCGGTCGCCGGTCGGGCAGTACTGAATCGAAACGGGTGGAACAGGCAGCCAGCGCCGCCAGCGCCGCAACCAGGGTCGTGGCGCGCCACAGGGAATGGGAAAACGGTATCTTCATCATTTTGTTCAGAGGACTTCAGCCTGGCGCAATGCCGCCCGCACCGCGGGTTGGAACGGCTCCGACAGCGGGGTGAGCGGCAGACGAATGCCCGGCGGGATCAGGCCCAACTGCTGGACCGCCCATTTCACCGGGATGGGATTGGATTCGAGGAACAGCGCCTGGTGCAGTGGGGCCAACCGGGCGTTGAGCGCTGCGGTTCGGGCGCGGTCGCCGGCCAGCGCGGCGGCGCAGAGTTCGTGCATGGCGCGCGGCGCGACGTTGGCGGTGACCGAGATCACCCCCTGGGCGCCGCTCAGGATCGCCTCGGCGGCGATGCCGTCATCGCCGCTGTACACGTCCAGGCGACCGCCGCAGCGGCGCACCAGGTCCTGGATACGCTCGAGAGTGCTGGCTTCCTTGATGCCGACGATGTTGGGATGGTCGGCCAGCCGTTCGACGGTTTCCGGCTTCAGGTCGCAGGCGGTACGGCCCGGGACGTTGTAGAGAATTTGTGGGATCGCCACGCGGTCCGCGATCAGCATGTAATGGCGGTACAAGCCTTCCTGGGTCGGCTTGTTATAATAAGGCGTCACCAGCAGGCAGGCGTCGGCGCCGGCATCCCTGGACTGCTGGGTTAGGTGCAGCGCCTCGGTGGTCGAATTGGCGCCAGTGCCGGCGATAACTGGAATCCGGCCCTTGACCTGTTCCACCACCCAGCGCACCACCTGGGTGTGCTCCTCGAAGTCCAGCGTCGCCGATTCACCGGTGGTGCCCACGGCGATGATGGCTTGGGTGCCGTTTTCGATGTGAAACTCCACCAACCGCGCTAGCGCCTCGAAATCCAACGCCCCATCCGCCCGCATCGGCGTGACGATGGCTACCATGCTGCCATGAAACATGATCTTATGCTCTCCACTCACCCGCAATCGCCGCATGTTACGGATACCGAACAGGCTTGACAAGCATCTACCGTCGTTGTCTCGGGGCAGTTTTCACCCCTGCTGGATACTTGTACACTGCCATTAGCAACCCCCCTTTGAACGCTATTCCCGTAGGAAGTCCTTTCCGTGAAAAATTACCTGGTCGTTTCCGCTCTCGGTGAAGACCGCCCCGGTCTGGTCAACGAATTGTCGCGCGCGATCCTGGACTGCGATTGCGGCATCGTGGATAGCCGCATGACGGTGCTGGGCGGCGAGTTCGCCATCCTGCTGCTCGTGCAGGGTAACTGGAACACGCTGACCAAACTGGAAATGCAGCTCAAGCGGCTGGAGCAGACGCTGAAAATGACCATTATCGCCAAGCGCACCGAGACCCGCGTCCCCGCGGGAGACGTGTTGCCTTACGCGGTGGAAGTGGTGGCGGTCAACCAGCCGGGCATCGTCCATCATCTGGCCAGTTTTTTCGCCAGTCGTTCGATCAACATTGAGGACATGGTCACCCGCAGCTACAGCGCCCCACACACCGGCACGCCGATGTTCTCGGTCAATCTAGCCATCGGCATTCCGGCCAACACCCACATCGCCCTGCTGCGCGAGGAGTTCCTGGACTTCTGCGACGATCTGAATCTGGATGCGGTGCTGGAACCGATCAAGGGATGAGCCGCCATGAGCGTCAGCGTCGGACAACCGGTTCCCGACTTCAGTGTTGCCGCCACCGGCGGTCAGACGGTGCGGCTGTCCGCGCTGCGCGGTCGCCGGGTGGTGCTGTATTTCTATCCTAAGGACAACACGCCCGGCTGCACGGTCGAGGGCCAGCAATTCCGGGACTTGCACGAACGATTCGCCGCGTCGAACGGGGTGATTTTCGGGGTTTCCCGCGACAGTCTCCGAAGTCATGAAAACTTTCGCGCCAAACACGGCTTTCCGTTCCATCTAATTGCCGACACCGATGAAACCTTGTGCAAGCTGTTCGAGGTCCTGAAGCTGAAAAAGCTCTACGGCAAGGAATCCATCGGCGTGGAGCGCAGCACGTTCCTGATCGACGAAAACGGCGTGCTGCGCCGGGAATGGCGCAAGGTCAAGGTCGACGGTCACGCCGAAACCGTGCTGGCGGCGATCAAAGCTGGCATGGAAGCGCTGCACTGACAGCCGTTTCTGACCGGCGTCCGGGCTTTCCCATGCCGCGGGGCGATGTCTGGCGATCCTGGAACGAGCGAAGATGGGTAAAGATGACAGCAATTATGAGGCGGAAACCAGCGCGACGATGGTGAAGGAGGGTGTGTCGACCGGTTATTCGATCGATCGGACCAAGCCTGTTCAACCTTCCCGCCGAACCGACACATTGACGCCTGCCGCCCGAAGCGAGCGGATGAGCCGAATCCATGGAAAAGACACCCAGCCAGAAATAAAAGTCCGCCGCATCACCCATGGCATGGGTTACCGCTATCGCCTTCATCGTGAGGATCTTCCCGGCAGACCTGATCTGGTTTTTTCCTCCCGCCGCAAGGTCATATTCGTCCACGGCTGTTTCTGGCACCGCCATCCCGATACTCGTTGCAAGCTGGCCAGGTTGCCCAAATCCCGCCTGGATTTTTGGCAACCGAAGCTGGAGAGCAACCGGACGCGCGATTTTGAAAACCAGAAAAAGCTTGCCGAGGCCGGTTGGCAAGTGCTGGTATTGTGGGAATGCGAACTGCGTGACGCTTCCGATCTCGCGCAAAGAGTCAGGAGCTTTCTGGAAGATGAATAAAATCACGGCCATCGAGCTTTTCGCTGGCGCGGGCGGTCTCGGCATGGGGGTCAGTCGCTCCGGTTTCGAGACCGCCGCCGTGATCGAGTGGGACCGTTATTGTTGCGACACCATTCGCGAAAATCAGATTCGTGGCATGAATTTGGTACGCGCGTGGCCGTTGATCGAGGAGGATGTCAGGGCGTTGGATTTCCGGCCGTTCGAAGGCAGAATCGACCTCGTCTCCGGCGGTCCGCCTTGTCAACCGTTCTCCCTTGGAGGAAAGCATCGCGGTCATGGCGATCAGCGGGACATGTTCCCCGAAGCCGTGCGCGCCGTCCGCGAAATTCGCCCACGGGCCTTTCTATTCGAGAACGTCAAGGGGCTGACCCGGACTGGATTCGCCAGTTACTTCGAGTATATCCGCCTGCAGTTGGCTTATCCCGAGATCACAAAGCGGCACGGCGAGGACTGGCCCGATCATCTGGCCCGCCTCGAACGTCGTCATACCCATGGCGGTTCCCTGGACCTGCAATATCGATTGGTAACCAGGGTATTAAATGCTGCTGATTATGGCGTCCCGCAACGTCGGGAACGGGTTTTTCTGGTCGGGTTCCGGTCGGATTTGGATATTGAATGGGCTTTTCCCGAGCCAACGCATTCACAGGACGCGTTGGTCTGGGAACAAACCCGATCCGGTGACTATTGGGAGCGGCATGGAATGCCGAATCCTACAAGCAATCCACCAGGATTTATACGCTTAACATCTGGAAAATTAAAAGAAAAACCAGTCATGGCTCCGTGGCGAACCGTCAGGGACGCCCTCTCCGATCTTCCCGATCCGGAACGGAATCCACTCGCCGCAACGGAATACCCAAACCACCGCTTTCAGGGCGGCGCGCGGAGCTATCCCGGTCATACGGGTAGCCCGCTCGACGAACCGGCGAAGACGCTCAAGGCCGGCGTTCACGGTGTTCCCGGAGGGGAAAACATGCTGCTCAGACCGGACGGTTCCGTGCGCTATCTGACCGTGCGGGAAAGCGCCCGTCTCCAGATGTTTCCCGATAATTTTTTCTTTCATGGCTCCTGGACGGAAACGATGCGGCAGCTTGGGAACGCTGTGCCGGTCGGTTTGGCCGAGCTTCTGGCAAGCCATGTTCGAAAGCACCTGGAACGGTCGCCGTGACCACCAGCGCAACGCCCTACAACCCACTGGATAAAATGAATCTCGGCAAGAGCGTTGCTGGAGCGCTACTGGATCAAGCCGTGGTCGTGCTGTCCGATACCGCCGAACTTCGGGGAGCTGGAGTTTACGCGATTTACTACACGGGTTCGTTTCCACCCTACCAGCCCGTGGCGGTTCAAAACTGGAACAACGAATTCCGTCAGCCCATCTACGTTGGTAAAGCCATACCCAAGGGAGGCAGGAAAGGCGGCATCGCCACCGACATGAGCAGAGGAACCGCTCTGCGGGATCGTCTCCGACAGCATGCTACTTCCATCGAACAGGCTACGAACCTCGAATTGGGAGAATTTTACTACCGCTGTCTGGTGGTGGACGACATTTGGATTCCCCTGGGCGAAAACATGCTGATCGAAACCTTCCGGCCAGTCTGGA
>DAIRDI010000066.1:0-12993 GCA_036796235.1 Candidatus Competibacteraceae bacterium
CTGCCCGGCTGATCGGCGGCGGCGCTGCTCCAGAAATCCCGCTGTTCGTTGCCGGGCGACAGCGACTGACCCCAGACATGCACCACCATGTCGAAATCGAAATCGCGCACCCGATTCTCGTACTGGGCCGAATCCACCGTGCGCACGCTCATCTCGATGCCCAGCCGTTCCAGATTGCGGGCGAACGGTAAGCCGATCCGCTCCCAGGTTGGCTCGTTGATCAGCAATTCAAAACGGAACGGCGCGCCGGTCTCGGCGTTGACCAGTTTCCGATCCCGAAACACCCACCCCGCCTCCTGCAATAATTCCAGAGCCTTTTTCATGTTGGCGCGCAACTGTTCCCCGTCGGCGGCGGTCGGCGGTTCGTAGGCCTTGGTGAAAACCTCGGGCGGCAACTGCTCGCGCAGCGGTTCCAGAATCGCCCGTTCCTCCGGGGATGGCAGGCCACGGGCCGCCAGTTCCGAGTTGTCAAAAAAACTGCGGGTGCGGATGTACTGATCGTGGAACAGATTACGGTTGCTCCACTCGAAATCGAAGGCGTAGGCCAGCGCCTGGCGCACCCGGGGGTCCTGGAACAACGGCCGGCGCAGGTTGTACGCGAAGCCTTGCATCCCGGACGGCAACTGGTTGGGAAAAGTCTCTTTTTTCACCAATCCCCGACTCAGCGCCGGAAACTCGTAGCCAGTCGCCCACTGCTTGGCGACGTTCTCGACCCGCAGATCGTAGGCGCCCGCCTTGAACGCCTCCAGCGCCACGGTGACGTCGCGGTAATAGTCGTAGCGCAAGCGACCGAAATTATACAAACCCCGATTGACCGGCAGATCCTTGCCCCAGTAGTCCGGATCGCGCTGGTACACGACAAAACGTCCCGGCTCGAACCGCTCGATCCGGTACGGGCCGCTGGCGACCGGCGGTTCCAGGGTCGTCACGCCAAAATCGCGGTCTCGCCAGTATTTTTGGGAAAGCACCGGCATCTGGCCCATGATTAGCGGCAGCTCCCGATTGTCGCCCGCGCTGAAGGTGAACTTCACCCGCCGCTCGCCCAGTTTCTCGACCGCGGCGACGTTAGCGTAATAAAAGCGGAAGAATGGGCTGCCCTGGGTTTTCAGCGTCTCGAAGGAAAACAGCACATCATCGGCCGTGATGGGACTACCGTCGTGGAATTTCGCCTCCGGTCGCAGATTGAAAATCACCGACCCGCGATCCTCGGCAATCTCCACGCTCTCGGCGATCAGGCCGTACTCGCTGAATGGCTCGTCGGCGCTATTGGTCATCAGGCTCTCGAACAACTGGCCGATGCCAGCGGCGGCCTGGCCCTGGATATTGAAGGGATTGAAGGTATCGAAACCGCCGATGGCGGCCAGTCGCGCCTCGCCACCCTTGGGCGCGTCGGGATTGACATAGTCGAAATGCCGGAAATCCGGCCCGTACTTCGGCTGACCGTGCAGGGCGACCCCATGCGCCGGCGCCCCGGTGGCGAGATTCATCGCCAGGAGACTGGCGACCACGAGCAGGGCGGCGGCCCATCGCCAGGGAAAACGGACTTTTGCGCGCGTCATGAGTATCCTTTACAGTTAACAAAATCGACTATTCGACCTAAGACGATGTTAAAACACCACAGGAGTTCATTATGGGCTTTCTCGCCGGCAAACGCGCCCTGATCGTGGGAGTCGCCAGCAACCGTTCCATCGCCTGGGGCATCGCCAAAGCCATGCACCGGGAGGGCGCCGAACTCGCCTTCACCTATCAAAACGACAAACTGCGACCTCGCGCCGAGAAGATGGCGGCCGAACTGGGCAGTTCCATCGTCCTGCCTTGCGAAGTGGAAAGCGACGCCGAAATTGCCGCCGTATTCGAGGCGCTGCAAACCGCTTGGGATGGATTGGACATTGTGGTCCATTCCGTAGCCTATGCGCCGCGCGAGGCGCTGGAGGGCGATTTTCTGGAAAGCGTCGATCGCGAGAATTTCCGCATCGCCCACGACATCAGTTCCTATAGTTTCGCGGCTTTGGCCAAGGCCGCGCGACCCTTGATGCAAGGCCGTCGGGGCGCGTTGATCACCATGACTTATCTAGGCGGCGTGCGGGCGGTGCCAAATTACAACGTCATGGGCCTGGCCAAGGCCAGTCTGGACGCCGGTGTCCGCTATCTGGCGCAGGCGTTGGGTCCGGAAGGAATTCGGGTCAACGCCATTTCCGCCGGGCCGATCCGCACCCTGGCGGCGTCCGGGATCAAGAACTTCCGCAAGATGCTGGATACCTTCGAGCACGCCGCCCCTCTGCGGCGCTGCGTCACCATTGAGGACGTGGGCAACGCCGCAGCTTTCCTGTGCTCGGATTTGGCCGCGGGCATCACCGGCGAAATCCTCTACGTCGACGGTGGCTTCAACACCGTCGCGCTGGGTGCGATGGAATAACAGCGACGGCGCGGCTCCGGCCGCGCCTTTCGCGAACCGGATCGTTTCCCGGCCAAAAGCATCTACAGCCGATCCGGGTGCGTGACGATCTTGGTATTGAGCCGCAGGCTGGCCACCAAACCGTCGAACTGCTCCGCGCCTAGCTGTCTGGCCAGTTGTTGCGCCAGCGCTTGGCGCTCCTCCATGGAGAAGGCATCCGGCTGGCCGGGAACCACCCCGGTCACGCCCAGCACGGCTTGATCGCCATTCGCCAGAGTCACCGCGCCGAGCGCCAGTTGCCCGGCTTCCGGTTGCGGGAGGCGGAACGCCGCGTCCAGCACGGGGCGGTCCACTCCCGGCGCATCCCGGCCCACCAGTCCGGCGTTCTTGAACTCTCCACCAAACTCGGTCGCCAGGGTTTGCGGGTGCTCGCCTTGGGCGACCCGCGCCCGCACGGCCTCGATATCCCGGCTCAGAGCTTCGCGCGCCTGCTGCTCGCGTAAGGTCTCGACGATCTCCTCGCGGGCTTCTTCCAAGGCGCGGGGCGCGGCGGGCTGATGCTCCCGCACGCGCAGCACGACCACATGGCCCGGCTCCAACTCGACCGGTTCGCTGTTGATGCCGCGTTGCAGAACGTCGTCGCCAAACGCGCTGGCGAGGACCTTGGGATCGGCAAAAAGCCCTTCGCCACCCGCGCGATCGAACCAGTCGCTGTCCTGAATCGTCAAGTCCAACGCCCGCGCGGCCGGCTCCAAGGTATCCGGGTGTTCGAAGCTGAGGTTGGCGAGGGTCTGAATGACGTCGTAGAAGCGGTTTTCGGCCTGCTGCTGGCGCAGTTCCGCAGCCACGGTCTCGCGCACCTCCTCGAAAGGCTGGACCTGCGCGGGCGTCACCTGGTCCAGCCGGATAATGTGAAATCCCGACGGCATCCGCACCGGCTCGCTCACCGCGCCGGGTTCTGGCAAGGCATATAAAGCGCTTTCGAACGCCGGGCTTTCGAACAAACCCTGACTGATCACCCCCAGCTCGCCACCCTCCACGCCCCCCGCGGGGTCGGCTCGCGCGTCCCGCAGGGCCTGCTCGAAGCCCTGTTCGCCGGCACGAATAGCATCCGCAATCCGTTGCGCTCGGGCGCGGGAGGTTTCCACCTCGACTTCGCTGGCGTTCGGCGGCAGTTGGACCAGAATGTGCGACGCCGACCGTTCCTCGGGCCGGCCATACCGAGCCGCCTGTTCCTGATAAGCCGCTTTTAACTCTTCCTCACCGACCGCCACCTCCTCGGCGATCCGCGCCAGCTTCAGTTCGATGAATTGCACCTGGACCCGTTCGGGACTCACGAAGCGTTCCCGGTTTTTCTCGAAATATTCCTGGATCGCCGCCTCGTCCACCTGGACCGCGGCCCGGTATTTATCCAGGGGCAACACCGTGTAGTACAGTTCCCGCTGCTGCCGGAGCAAAGCGATCAATCGATCCTGTTCCGCCGGAGTAAACAACGCCGACATCATCACGCCACTGCGCAGTTGCTCGGTCGCCAGCGACTGCCGCAGTCCCTCTTCGAACATGGCCGGGGTCATGCCCTGGTTCCGCAAGAGACTTTCGTACAAGGCTTGATCGAACCCGCCGCTTTGTTGGAACACCGGCAGCGCTTGCACGGCCTCGAACAACTGCCGATCATCGATCCGAAAACCCTGTTCGCGAGCCGCGTGACCCAACACTCGTTCGTCGATCAGTTGCCGCAATACATCCAGTTTCAGGCGGTTTCCCTCCAGGAGCGCCAGATCCAGATCGTCACCCATCATCGCCTGCAGGCGTTGGCGTTGGTTCTGGTGGGCTCGCTGAAATTCTTGGAGGGAAATTTTACTATTGCCTACCACGGCGACATCGTTAGGCGCGCCGCCCTCGAAGTAGGAATGAATACCCCAAAGGGCGAATGGGACAATAAGCAACCCGACGATGACGTAGGCCAGCCAGCCTCGGGCGCGATCGCGAATAAACTGTAGCATGGTAAGTACCCGGTTTAAGATTCAGATTACCTGGCGGTAGGTCGGCGTCATCCGTCACCGGCCACAAAAAAGGGGTGTCTTGACGACACCCCTGGAAACTGGCGGAGCGGACGGGGCTCGAACCCGCGACCCCCGGCGTGACAGGCCGGTATTCTAACCATCTGAACTACCGCTCCGGATGTGGAAACCGGCTGCAGAAACCCTAATATACGCTTAAAGGCAAACCGCAAGGGGTTGAAGACTGGCGGAGCGGACGGGACTCGAACCCGCGACCCCCGGCGTGACAGGCCGGTATTCTAACCGACTGAACTACCGCTCCGGCGTCTAAACCTTGGTGGGTGCTGAGGGATTCGAACCCGCGACCCTCGCCTTGTAAGGGCGATGCTCTCCCAACTGAGCTAAGCACCCTGCAAAAGAGCCCTATTTTACAGCGTCCTTGAGAGTTTTACCAGCCTTGAACACTGGCGACTTGCTGGCCTTAATCTCCATGGATTCACCCGTTTTGGGATTATGCCCGGTACGGGAGGGACGCTCTCGTATCGCGAATGTTCCGAAACCCGTTAACACCACGGTTTCGCCTTTCCCAAGCGCGTCTTGAATCGCCTCCAGAACCGCATTCACGGCTTTAGCAGCGGCTACTTTGGAGAGATCGGTGGTCTGCGCGACCGCATCGACAAGTTCGGTTTTGTTCATGAGCCCCTTCCTATGAAAGTTTTACGTTATTGGGCTTGGACGCCGCCCGGCGTGGTGTGCGTGCGTTGATCCCGCCCTGGAATAAAGATAGTCGCTTTTCCTTATAGCAGGGCGTTTGAAGCAGTGTCAACGGACTCTGACGCGTCATTCAATGCGCGCGCACGTTTTCCAGGCCCCCCGTTTTGGCGGCGGTTTCCGGTGCGGTGGCCGTTTCGTCTGCTTTCACGCCATCCCGGACTTGGGGGGCGGGTAACGCTTGCAGCGCGATATCGAAGACTTGGTCGATCCAGCGCACCGGCCGCACTTCCAGCTTGGCCAAAATATTTTCTGGGATCTCGGCCAAATCCTTGCGATTCTCCTCCGGAATCACCACCGTCGACAAACCGCCCCGATGCGCCGCCAGCAGTTTCTCCTTGAGTCCGCCAATCGGCAACACTTCGCCGCGCAGCGTGATCTCGCCGGTCATGGCGACGCTGGCCCGCGCCGGAATCCGGGTCAGGGCGGAGACCAGCGCCGTACACATGCCGATGCCAGCGCTCGGACCATCCTTGGGCGTCGCGCCTTCGGGGACGTGAATGTGGACATCGCATTTTTGGTGGAACTCGGGATCGATGCCAAGAGCCTCGGCACGACTGCGGACCACGGTCATCGCCGCCTGAATGGATTCCTGCATCACCTCGCCCAATTGGCCGGTATGGATCAGCTTGCCCTTGCCTGGCACCAAAGCCGCTTCGATGCTGAGCAGCTCGCCGCCCACCTCGGTCCAGGCCAGTCCGGTCACCTGCCCGACCTGATCCTGCTCCTCGGCCAAGCCATAGCGGAAACGCCGCACCCCTAGATATTTCTCCAGCATGTCGGGGGTAACGATCATCTTGTGCGCGATCGGATTCAGGGTCACTTCCTTGACCACCTTGCGGCAAATCTTGGCGATCTCCCGCTCCAGGTTGCGCACGCCCGCCTCGCGCGTGTAGAAGCGGATGACATCGCGGAGCGTATCCTCGGGGACTTCCAGTTCATCCTTGCGCAAGCCATTGCTGGCGACCTGTTTCGACACCAGATAGCGCGCGGCGATGTTGAGCTTTTCATCCTCGGTATAGCCGGGAATCCGGATCACCTCCATGCGGTCCAGCAACGGCGGGGGGATGTTGAGTGAATTGGCGGTCGCCACGAACATCACATCCGACAGATCGAAGTCCACTTCCAGGTAATGATCGCTGAAGGTATTGTTCTGCTCGGGGTCCAGCACCTCCAGCAACGCCGAGGAGGGATCGCCGCGGAAATCCATCGACATCTTGTCGATCTCATCGAACAAAAACAGGGGATTGCGCACCCCCACCTTGGCCAGATTCTGGATGACCTTGCCCGGCAGCGAACCGATGTAGGTGCGACGATGCCCGCGGATCTCGGCTTCGTCGCGCACGCCGCCCAGCGACATCCGCGCGAACTTGCGATTGGTGGCGCGGGCGATGGACCGTCCCAGCGAGGTCTTGCCCACGCCCGGCGGGCCGACCAGGCACAGAATCGGACCCTTGAGCTTGCGCGCCCGCTGCTGCACGGCCAGATATTCGAGAATCCGCTCCTTGACCTTCTCCAGACCGTAGTGGTCGGCTTCCAGAATCCCCTCGGCCGTGGTCAGGTCGTGGTAAACCTTGGTGCGCTTTTTCCAGGGCACGCTGACCAGCCAGTCGACGTAGTTGCGCACCACGGTCGCCTCGGCCGACATCGGCGACATCATCCGCAGCTTGTTGAGTTCCGCCTGCGCCTTGCCCTTGGCCTCCTTGGGCATCCCGGCTTTTTCGATGCGCTGGGCCAGTTCCTCAACTTCGTTGGGCACATCTTCCAGATCGCCGAGTTCCTTCTGAATGGCTTTCATCTGCTCGTTCAGATAGTACTCGCGCTGGCTTTTCTCCATCTGCTGTTTGACGCGACTGCGAATGCGCTTTTCGACCTGGAGAATATCGATCTCACCCTCCACCAGGGCCAGCAGGTGTTCGAGACGCTCGTGCAGGCTCTGGATTTCCAGAACCCGCTGCTTTTCGTCCAGTTTGAGCGTCATATGCGCGGCGATAGTGTCGGCCAGCCGGCTGGGGTCCTCGATGCTGGACACCGAAGTCAGCACTTCACCAGGAATTTTCTTGTTGAGCTTGACATACTGGTCGAAAGTGCTGAGTAGCGAACGCACCAACGCCTGAACTTCCTGGACCTCGCGTTCTTCCAGCGCCGGTTCGGGCAGTAGCGACACCTCGGCGATGAAGCAGGCCTGGGTTTCGGTAAAGTGGTGAACGCAAACCCGCTGGCCGCCTTCCACCAACACCTTGACCGTTCCGTCCGGGAGCCGCAGCAATTGCAAGATGTTCGACAGGGTGCCGATGGCATAAATATCGCCGGCTCTCGGATCGTCCACCTCCGCGCTCTTTTGCGCGAGCAACACGATCCGTTTGTTGTTCTGCATGGCCAGATCGAGCGCGTGGATGGACTTTTCGCGACCGACGAACAACGGGATGACCATGTGGGGATAAACGACGACATCGCGGAGCGGCAACACCGGCATCAGCGCATGACTGGGCAAAATATCGAACTTGGCTTCGCTTTGCTTCACAGCGGACCCTCCGCGGTTGAACCGGGCGGCTGAACGGGCGACGGCGATTCAACCAGTGCGCGCGCACGACGCCCGAGGTGTAACTCATCGACCGGTTTCCAGAATTCCACCGTTCGGGATGTGAAGCCATGCGATCCAGCGGCGGTCATCGCCGGGTGGAATCCGCGATCATTCGTGGGCGGCGGCACGGCGCTCGGTGTTCCCGTAAATGAAATACGGTTTGGCGCGCCCTTCAACCACGGAGTCATCGATCACCACCTTGCAAACATTCTGCATGCTGGGCAGGTCGTACATGGTATCCAACAAAATCTGCTCTAAAATGGTTCGCAGGCCGCGCGCGCCGGTTTTTCGATCCATGGCTTTGCGCGCGACCGCCCGCAACGCTTCCTCGCGGAATTCCAGCTCGCTGCCCTCCATGTCGAACAGTTTGTTGAACTGTTTGGCGATGGCGTTCTTGGGCTCGGTCAGAATCCGCACCAGCGCGTTCTCATCCAGCTCGGTCAGGGTCGCCACGACCGGCAAGCGACCGACGAACTCCGGAATCAACCCGTACTTGATCAAATCCTCGGGTTCGACTTCCATCAACACCTCACCGAAGGTCTTGTTGCCATCCTTGCTCTTGACATCGGCCGAAAAACCGATGCCGCCCTTTTCCGAACGGCTGCGAATGATCTTGTCCAGGCCGGCGAACGCGCCGCCGCAAATAAACAAAATATTAGTGGTATCGACCTGCAGAAACTCCTGCTGCGGGTGTTTGCGTCCGCCTTGTGGCGGCACCGAGGCCATGGTCCCCTCGATGAGTTTGAGCAACGCTTGTTGTACGCCTTCGCCCGACACATCGCGCGTGATCGAAGGATTGTCGGATTTGCGGGAGATTTTGTCGATTTCGTCGATGTAGACAATCCCGGTCTGGGCCTTCTCGACATCGTAATCACACTTCTGCAACAGTTTTTGGATAATATTTTCCACATCCTCACCGACATAGCCGGCTTCGGTGAGCGTCGTGGCGTCGGCGATGGTAAACGGCACGTTCAACAACCGGGCCAGGGTCTCGGCCAGCAGGGTTTTGCCGGAACCGGTGGGACCGATCAGCAGGATGTTGCTCTTGGCGACTTCGATTTCGGTATTTTTGGCGTGGCCGGCGCGCTGGAGATCCAGGCGTTTGTAATGATTGTAGACCGCGACCGAGAGCACCTTCTTGGCGCGTTCCTGACCGATCACGTACTCATCGAGAACCTGGTTGATGTCGTGTGGCTTGGGTAGCTTGCTAGTGGCGACGGGAGCGCTTTCCTCCATCTCCTCGCGAATGATGTCGTTGCACAGTTCGACGCATTCATCACAGATAAACACGTTCGGTCCAGCGATCAACTTACGCACCTCGTGCTGGCTCTTGCCACAAAAGGAGCAATACAACAACTTGTCGCCGTCGCTCCTGTCACTTCGGTCTCTGCTCATTACGGCCATCCTCATCATCGGGCGGTCGATGGATCCGGTGGGAGTTGGCGTTCCGCCGGGATCTCTTACTGGAAAGACGGTTGCCAGGCCGGCGCGTCAGTTTGCTGAAACTCGCTGATTCAACACTTCATCGATCAGACCATACTCGACGGCTTCGGCCCCACCCATAAAGTTGTCACGATCGGTATCGACAGCGATTTTCTCGATCGGTTGACCGGTGTGCTTGGCCAGTATCCGATTGAGACGATCCCGGACCAGCAGGATTTCTCGGGCGTGGATATCGAAATCGCTCGCCTGCCCCTGAAAACCGCCCAGCGGCTGATGGATCATGACGCGCGAGTGCGGGAGGCAGAAACGCTTGCCCGCTGCTCCCCCGGTCAGGAGCAACGCGCCCATGCTGGCCGCTTGACCCACGCACATGGTGCTGACGTTCGGTTTGATGAACTGCATGGTGTCGTAGATGGCCAGGCCCGCGCTGACCGAACCACCCGGGGAATTGATGTAGAAATGGATATCCTTGTCCGGGTTCTCGGCTTCCAGGAATAGCAATTGCGCCACGACCAGATTGGCGGTGTAATCTTCGACTGGACCCACCAGAAATACCACCCTCTCCTTCAACAGGCGGGAATAAATGTCGTAGGCTCGCTCGCCGCGCGCGGTCTGCTCCACGACGATGGGGACGAGATTCAGCGCTTGGATGGCGGTGGAAGAACCGTTGTCGCTCATTCGGAAGACTCCTGTTGCGCCAACCCTGCCGATGGCTGGGCTTGGTTCATGATTTCGGCGAAGGTGCTGGGCTTTTCGCTGACCCGCGCCCGCTCCAACACCCACTCCACGACCTGCTCCTCGAGCACCATGGCGCGCACCCCATCCAGCGCCTGGGGTGTCTGCTCGTACCAACGCAAGACTTCGGGGGGATGCTGGTAGCTGGCCGCGATCGATTCCAGATGGTCGCGAACCCGCTGGCTATCCATTTCGATACGTTGCGACACCGCCAGGCGGGACACCAGGAGTCCCAAAGCGACCCGCTGGACGGCTTCGACCGCAAGCCATCGATTTTTTATTTCCTGAGTCTTTTCGTCGTCGCCCTCAGCCGGAAATCGCGTCTGTTTGGCCAAGCTCTCGATTTCGGCCGCCACCAGCGCCTGGGGCAGCGGAAAAGGATTCGCCTTCAACAGACCGCGCATCACCTGCCGTTTGACTCGCGCTTTGATATTGTTGCGTAACTCACGTTCCATGTTCTCGCGCAACGCTTGGCGCAAGGCGGCGATGCCGCCTTCTTGCAGGTCGAAGCTGGCGATGAAATCTTCGTTCAGTTCGGGTAGATGAGCTTCCTCGACGGCGTGAAGCTTGACTTGGAAACGCGCCACCTTACCGGCGACCTCCCCGGCATGATAGTCAGGAGGGAAAGTCAGATCGAAGGCGATATCCGCTCCCGCCGTCTGGCCGATCAAGTGTTCCTCGAACTCCTTGATCAGTTCGCCCTTGCCTAAAGCTAATCGCGCGTTGTCGCCCTTGCCGCCAACAAAATCCCGCTCATCGATTTTCCCCTCAAAGTCAACGCGAACTCGATCGCCCGCGATGGCCGGACGTTCCACCACATGCCAGACCGCTCGCTGTTGGCGCAGCGTCTCGATCATGTCGTCGACGTCCTGCTCGGTGACTTCCGCCACCGGCCGCTCGACGTGGATCTCTTCAAATCCGGTCGGCTCGAACTCAGGCAGGATTTCAAACGTAGCGCTGTACGCGAAGTCCTGTCCTTCCTCAAGGGGCTGAGGTTCTATCTTAGGGCCGGTCAAGGGACTCAACTTTTCCTGGACCAGCACCTCACGCAGGCTGCTTTCCACGAGTTTACCAACCACTTCCTGCCGAACCTGATCTCCATAGAGCCGGTCGACCATCTTGATCGGTATCTTACCCTGCCGGAAACCGTCCAGCCGAACCGTCTTGGACAAGGACCGCATGCGATCCTGAATTTCCCTGGCGAATGTTTCGGCGGGGATTTGTACGGTGACCCGGCGCTCCAGATCGCTCAGCGTCTCGACTGAAACCTGCATTGATGCACCTCAAACCTGATTAAACGGTCATTGTAAATATTGTTGGCGAGGCCATCCGACGGCATCTTGGGTTTCCCGCGCAAGGGCCGCCGGAGATTTCCCAACATACGGCGCGAATGGTGCGAAAGGAGAGACTCGAACTCTCACGGGTTACCCCACTGGAACCTAAATCCAGCGCGTCTACCAGTTCCGCCACTTTCGCGACAAGGCCAGGGACTAACACCACAATACCCCGGACGCGGCGGCTGTCGATCCGACGATATATCGACTGAGTATACAGGACAACACGCCGCCGGGACAGGAATCGGACCCCAACGCCGTTCGAGATACTCGATCGCCAAGGCGGGAAAGGAGTTCAAGCGCGAGGATAAAGATGGTGGGCCGTGTAGGACTCGAACCTACAACCAATTGATTAAGAGTCAACTGCTCTACCAAATTGAGCTAACGGCCCAAAAACGCTTGCGGATGGCGGCAAGGAACATATTGAAAATCAAGCATGGATTTGGGGTGGACGATGGGACTCGAACCCACGACGACCGGATCCACAATCCGGGGCTCTACCAACTGAGCTACGCCCACCACTGCAACTTTATCCATTCAGCCGGGATTTGGCGCGCCCGGCAGGACTCGAACCTGCTACCCTCAGCTTAGAAGGCTGATGCTCTATCCACATGAGCTACGGGCGCGGCGTCGCGAACAACCACCGGCGATCCCGGCCCTAACCCTGCTAGATCCTGGTCGGGGTAGAGGGATTTGAACCCCCGACACCCTGCTCCCAAAGCAGGTGCGCTACCAGGCTGCGCTATACCCCGAGCTTGGATGATGAACCTTCTGGCAACCCGCGCTTCCTTGCGGGACTCAGGATTTTATTTTTTAACCCAGATGGCGTCAAGCCGGTTTTTCACTACCACCGCCAGAGGGTACCCTTCGGCGTGTCTTCCAGCACGATTCCCGAGTCTTGAAGCAAGACGCGAATCCGGTCGGCCTCGGCCCAGTTTTTCACTTGGCGGGCGGCGGCGCGTTCGGCGATCAACGCTTCAATCCGTTCTTTGGAGAGCGTGGTGGTTATTTCCGGGGCAGGCGCCGTCACGCTGATTACCACGGAAGGGACATCGATGGTTACCCCTTGAAACAAGTCTTCAGGATTTTTCTGCAACAACCCCACGACGTCCCCCAAGTGCCGCAATGTGACGCTGAGGCGGCCCGCCAGCGCTTCATCCTCGGTCCGCAACCGATTGATTTCACGAGCCAGATCAAACAACACCGCCAAGGCTTCGGGGGTGTTGAAATCGTTATCCATGGCCTCCTCGAACCGCGCTTGCCATTCTTTGACAACCGGCGCTTCAACCAAAGGCAAACCACGCAGCGCCGTGTACAGCCGTTTCAGCGAAGCCTTGGCGTGCTCCAGGTTCTCGTCGGAGTAATTCAGCGGTCCCCGGTAGTGGCTGGAGAGAATGAAAAGTCGCACCTCTTCGGGCTGATAGCGCCGCAACACGTCGCGCACGGTGAAGAAGTTGCCCAGCGACTTGGACATCTTTTCGTCGTCGACCTGGACGAAGCCGTTGTGCATCCAGAAGTTCACGTAGCGATGACCGCTGGCCGCCTCGGACTGGGCGATTTCATTTTCGTGGTGGGGGAATTTCAGATCCATGCCGCCGCCGTGAATGTCGAAGTGCGCCCCCAGGCAGTGGGTGGACATCGCCGAACATTCGATGTGCCAGCCTGGCCGACCTGCTCCCCAAGGCGACGGCCAACTCGGTTCGCCAGGCTTGGCCAATTTCCACAGCACGA
>DAIRDI010000067.1:0-12865 GCA_036796235.1 Candidatus Competibacteraceae bacterium
AATCGCGATTAAAATTAGGAGCGAGCGGATGAAGCGCATGGAAAACTCCATATAAAAAAGCGTTGTGAGAATAAAAAAGCGTTGTGAGAAACCTATCGTCATTTCGGAACTTCGGGTTTCCAAGGTGCGCGGAGACCGAAAAAATTAGGGCCGACCATGGTGGATTTTTGCTATGCTCAGAAGACAACATCCTATTCTTAATTCCGAACTCGACAGCTCATTTTGACGAATTTTGTCCGACGCGTCATGCTGGCGTTGGAAAATCGCCTGTCACCGACGCTCTCTCCTCTTGCCCTTGGGCCGCGTTTAGCCGTGGAGGTCGTGAATGTCCTCCTGGTCATCGCGCTGGCCCGCGCGTTGGCGGGCTTGGTGTTGGCGCTTTGGTTTGGTCCATCGCTCCCGGCCGCAGGCATGACCGTGTCGACGGAACCAGGAACGTCGGCCGGCCGCGCCGACGCGAATGTCCCCCGGCCCGCCGATTACGCCGCCATCGGCGCTTGGCATCTGTTTGGTCGATTGGAGGTCGGCCGGCCGGTGGAAACGCCGCCCGTCGCCCTGCCGGTCACGCCGCTCAATTTACGGCTGGTGGGGGTGTTTTTCGTCGAACAAGGCGACCAGGCGCTGGCGCTGATCGCTGAAGGCGACAGTCTCGAACGTGGTTACCGGATCGGCGCGCCGTTGCCCGGGGGAGCGCTATTGGAACGGATTCAGCGCGATCATGTCATCGTGTCCCGAAACGGTCGGCAAGAAATACTGAATCTGCCGAAGCTGAACGAGGTCAACAGATCATCGACCCCGGCATTGGAGCCGGAACCGTCGCCGCCGGTCGGCCCCGACTTCGAAGATGCCTCGGCCAGTTTCCGCGAACCGCGGGTGATCGATGCGAGCACTGTGGCGAATCACCTGCGCGAAGAGGCGACGGTTCGACCTCAGGCGCTGGAGGACATCGCCTTCGCCAGCCCCTACGTGCAAAACGGTCGATTCGTTGGTTTCCGGTTGCGGCCGGGACGCGACGCGCGACTGCTGCGCCAATTGAACCTGAACAACGGTGATGTCATCACCGAAATCAATGGCAGTCGCCTGGATAGCCCAGTCCAGGGCTTGACCCTGTTGCAGACGGCGCTCGATGCCGATCGGGTCGATGTACGGGTGTTGCGCGACGGCGCCGAGATTCCGCTGACCTTTACGCTGGCTGGGCCACCCCGCTAGCAAGTGGTTGCCCGCGTAACGAATTATACGATGAGAGGGCTCTTGATGAGTTCTCGTTTCCGAACATCCACCGCACTCTGACGATGACGATGACCGATTGGCTGAACCGATGGCTGTTTTTGCGCCGGCGCTCTGCTAGCCCCCCGCTCCTGGGAGTGTTGCTGCTGGGGTCGATCCTGGCCACACCGTTGAGCGCCGCTCCGGTGACGTTGAATCTCAAGGATGCCGATATTAATGCCTTGGTGGAGAGTATGTCGGTCCTGACCGGCAAAAACTTCATCGTCGACCCGCGGGTTAAAGGCCGGGTGACCATTATCTCCGCCAAACCGATGGATGAGAAGGAGCTCTACGAAGTCTTTTTGGCGGTGCTGGCGGTGCATGGTTTCGCCGCCGTGCCCAGCGATAACGTGATCAAGATCGTGCCGGCGGCCGGCGCCAAGCAGGAGAATATCCCGACCGTGGACCAGCGGAGAGGGGCCGAGCCGGATCAGATCGTGACCCGAGTCATCCAGGTCCAGAACGTCTCCGCCGCCCAGATCGTGCCGATTCTGCGGCCGCTGATTCCCCCGCAAGGTCATCTGGCCGCTTACACCCCGACCAATGTCCTGATCATTTCCGATGCCGCCGCCAACGTCGAACGAATCGCCAGCATCATCGGTCGGATCGACTTGGCCAGCAACGAGGAGATCGAGATCGTGGCGTTGCGGCACGCTTCGGCCACCGAAACCGTGCGCGTGCTCACCGCGATGGAGCAGGGTAGAGCCGGGGCCGACCCCGCCGCCGCCGCCAGCGGCATGTTGCCCCGAATGGTGGCGGACGAGCGTACCAACAGCGTGCTGCTGAGCGGCGACCGGGCATCACGGTTGCGACTGCGCGCCTTGATCACCCATCTGGATACTCCGGTGGATGCTGGTGGCAATACCCAGGTCATCTACCTGCGCTACGCCAAGGCCAAGGATCTAGTGACGGTTTTGCAGGGCGTCAGCAGGACACTTAGCACCGAGGCCGCCCGCAATGCGCCCGTGATGCCCGGTTCGCCCGGCGAGGGCGGTGGCGGAGCTGGTTTGGTGGACCTCCAAGCCGATGAGGCGACCAATTCCCTGGTGGTCACCGCGCCGCCCGACTTGATTCGTTCCCTGCGCTCGGTCATCGCGCAATTGGATGTGCGGCGCGCTCAGGTGTTGGTGGAAGCGGTCATCGCCGAGATTTCCGCCGAAAAGACCGCCCAACTGGGCGTGCAATGGGTGATCGACGCCAGCAGCGATGGCGTGGTGGGCATCACGAACTTTGATGCCGGCACCTCCAGCCTGTCGAATATTCTGGGGCTGGCCGCGCAGCTCGATGGAGACGAAATACCGGCGACGGCGGCCGCACGAATCCCGCAGGGTCTTCAGATCGGCGTGGGCGACTTCACCGGTAGGAACCGCTTCGGCGCCTTGATCAGCGCCTTGGCCAGGGATGCCGATACCAATGTGCTATCCACGCCGACTATAGTGACCCTGGACAATGAGGAGGCCGAGATCATCGTCGGCCAGAACGTGCCCTTCGTGACCGGCACCTTTACCACCACGACGGGCGGGGAAGGCGCGCAAATCGGCAATCCATTTCAGACCATCGAGCGTCAGGATGTCGGCATCACGCTCAAGGTCAAGCCACAAATCAACGAAGGGAATGCCGTCAAGCTGGAAATCGTCCAGGAGGTTTCCAATGTTGTGCCCTCGGCCACCGCGCTTACCCAGGGTCCGACCACCAACAAGCGATCGATCAAGACTAACGTGCTGGTGGAAGACGGGCAGATCCTGGTGCTGGGAGGGTTAATCGACGACCAGCTCAGCGAGAGCGCCCAAAAAGTGCCGTTGCTGGGTGATATCCCGTTATTGGGCAATCTGTTTCGCTACCGCGATACCACCAAGCTCAGGCGCAATCTGATGGTGTTTTTGCACCCGGTGATCCTGCGAGAACCGGCCCAGGCCAGCCTGTACACCAGCGACAAGTACAGTTATATCCGCATGCAACAACTGGCCGCCCGCGATAAGGGGTACCTACTGCCCGATACCCGGCCCCCGGTGTTGAAGCCCCAGGAAGAGGTCAAGGCCCAGGGTTCGATCCTCGATCTACAGTCCGCCGCCCCCCCCTCCGCGCCACCGGTTGGCGATGCGGCCCCGACTCCGGCCGCGCGCCCGCCGAGACCGACTGTGGAATCGGTGGAGTTTGGGTTCAACAACCGATGAACGCCCAGCTAGCGCCCATCGCGGCGGACGAGGGCGGGCATCCATCGGCTCGTCACCTGCCTTATGCTTTCGCCAAGCGCCACGGCGTGTTGATTGTGGAGGAGGAGGACGGCAAAGTTTGTATCGCCTGTCGACCGGGGATCAACCCCCGGAGCCTGACGGAATTGCGCCGTTTTCTGAACGCGCCGCTGCGGGCGGTCTTGGTGCCAGCCGAGCATTTCGAACGCATGTTGCAGGACAGCTACGAGGGCGATAGCGACGGCGCGGCGCGGATGATGGAGGATCTCGGCGAGGAGATGGATCTCAATCAGGTCGCCTTGGCCCTGCCCGAGCCGGAGGATCTGCTGGAAAGCGCCGACGACGCGCCGATCATCCGGTTGATTAACGCCCTGCTGACCGAGGCGATCAAGGAGAACGCCTCGGATATCCATATCGAGTCTTTCGAGAATCGCCTGCTGGTGCGCTTTCGCGTGGACGGCGTGTTGCGCGAGGCCCTACAGCCACCCAGGGCGCTGGCGCCGTTGCTGGTGTCGCGGGTTAAGGTGATGGCCCATTTGGACATCGCGGAAAAACGGCTGCCCCAGGACGGGCGGATTTCATTGCGGGTCGCGGGCCGACCGGTGGACGTGCGGGTATCGACCCTGCCGACCGGGCACGGCGAACGGGTGGTGTTGCGTCTGCTGGACAAGCGTGAGGGCCGGTTGGACTTGCGGCAACTCGGCATGGAACCGCATGAGGAGGCCCGACTGCTGAAGCTGATCCAACGCCCGCACGGCATCCTGCTGGTAACCGGGCCGACCGGATCCGGTAAAACCACGACCTTGTACGCGGGCCTGACCCTGCTCAACGACCGCAAGCGTAATATCATGACGGTCGAGGACCCCATCGAGTATTACCTGGATGGAATCAGCCAGACCCAGGTCAACACCAAGGTGGAGATGACCTTTGCCCGCGGTCTGCGCGCCATTTTGCGTCAGGATCCCGACGTGGTGATGGTCGGTGAGATCCGCGACCTGGAAACCGCCGAAATCGCGGTTCAGGCCTCATTGACCGGGCATCTCGTGCTCTCGACCTTGCATACCAACAGCGCGGTCGGCGCCATCACCCGCCTGCGCGACATGGGCGTGGAACCGTTCCTGCTGTCCTCGTCGCTGGTTGGCGTGCTGGCCCAGCGCCTGGTGCGTCGGCTTTGTCCGCATTGCAAGCGCCCGCATAAGGCGACTCCAGCCGATTGTGAAGTCCTAGGCGTCACTTCAGCCACCCCACCGACGCTGTACATGCCTTTCGGCTGCGAGCGGTGCAACCAGTCCGGCTATCGGGGGCGCACCGGGATTTTCGAGTTGGCGGTGGTGGATGAAACGCTGCAAACCCTGATTCATGAAGGTAAGGGCGAGCAGGAGATGGAGCGCCATGCTCGCCGGTCCAGTCCCAGTATCCGCGACGATGGCTGTCGGCGGGTGCTGATGGGAGATACCGCGCTGGCGGAGTTGGTGCGGGTGACGCGGGAGGATTGATGCCGGCTTTTCAATACGCCGCGCTGGATGATCGGGGTCGCCAGCGCAAGGGTGTGATCGAGGCCGATACGCCCCGGATGGCGCGCCAGGCCCTTCGCGAACGCGGCCTGAATCCCTTGGGCGTTGAGGAAGTCGCCGGTCGCGAGCGCCGGCGGGGCCATCATTGGTGGAGCGGGCGGGTGCGGATCAACGCCACCGATCTGGCGCTCATCACTCGACAGCTGGCGACGCTGGTCGGCTCCGGACTGCCGCTGGAAGAATCCTTGGGCGCGGTGGCGCGCCAAGCCGAGCGAACGCGCTTGAGCGGTTTGTTGCTAGCGGTGCGCACCCGGGTTCTGGAGGGCCATACCCTGGCGACCGCGCTGAATGATTTCCCCCAGGTGTTCCCGGAACTGTACCGGGCCACGGTGGCGGCCGGCGAGCAGTCCGGCCATTTGGACGTGGTGTTCGAGCGGTTGGCCGATTACACCGAGGCCCGCCAGCAAATGCGTCAGAAAATCAGTCTGGCCTTGTTCTATCCCTTGCTGCTGACTGGGGTGGCCATCCTGATCGTCGCGGGTCTGCTGACCTATGTGGTGCCCCAGGTAGTGCAGGTTTTCAGCAGCCTCAACCAGCAGTTGCCCGGTCTGACCCGGGGTTTGATCGCGCTGAGCGAGTTTCTACAGCACCACGGTTGGGTGGTGTTGACCGCGCTGGCGGTCGGCGCGGTCGCCTGGGTTCAGGCCCTGCGTCGAGTTGGATTCCGGCGCCGGGTCCATCAGGCGTTGCTGCGGCTGCCCTTGCTGGCGCGGTTGGTTCGGGGTGCGAATACCGCCCGCTTCGCCCGGACCTTCAGTATTCTGATGGCCAGCGGGGTGCCAGTGCTGGAGGCGCTGCGGATTTCTTCGCAGGTGTTGAGCAATCTGCCGATGCGGGAAGCGGTGGAACAGGCGGCGATACGGGTTAAGGAAGGGACCAGCCTGCAGAAAGCCATCAGCGCCAGCGGCTATTTTCCGCCGATGACCGTACAGTTGATCGCCAGCGGCGAGGCCAGCGGGCGATTGGAGAACATGCTGGAGCGGGCGGCGGTGCAGCAGGAGCGCGAAACCGAGACCCTGATCGCCGCGCTGCTGGGGATTTTCGAACCGGTGCTGATCCTGCTGATGGGTGGCGTTGTGCTGGTGATCGTGCTGGCGATCCTGTTGCCGATCTTCGATCTCAATCAACTGGTGCGCTGAGCCGCCGGCTCACGGCAACGCCGTCCAGTCCACCGCGCGGTGATCCAGGCCGCGCCGGCGTAGCGCCCACAAAGGCGACAACTCCCGCAACCGACCTACAGCCGCTGCCACCGCGCGGGCGGTGTGGTCGATCTCCGCGTCCGTGGTGTAGCGGCCCAGACTGAAGCGTACCGCGCCGCGCGCCTCGAATCCGTCGCGACCCATCGCCCGCAGCACGTGCGAAGGTTCGTTGCTGGCGGAGGCGCAAGCGGAACCGGTGGCGACCGCGAGGTCCGGCAGGGCCGCCAGCAGCGCTTCGACGGCGATCCCGTTGAAACTGACATTGAGAATGCCGGCGACGCACCGCTCGGGATGTCCATTCAACACCACGTCCTCCAGCGCCGACCAGGCTTGCCAGAGCCGGTCGCGCTGGTTCCGAATTCGAGGCTGTTCGCTGGCCATGGTTGCGCCGGCGATCCGGCAGGCTTCGCCCATGGCGACGATCTGATGGGTGGGTAACGTGCCAGCGCGCAGGCCGCGCTCTTGGCCGCCGCCATGCAGCAGCGGTTCCAGCCGGACCCGAACCGGGTGTTGCCGGACGTAGAGCGCGCCGATGCCCTTGGGACCATACAGCTTGTGGGCGCTGAGGCTGAGCAGATCCACCGGCAGCGTTCGCAGGTTGATCGGCAGCTTGCCAGCGCTTTGGGCGGCGTCGACATGCAGTAGGACGCCCCGTTCGCGGGTGAGGTCCCCAATGGCGGCTAGATCCTGAATCACGCCGGTTTCGTTGTTGACCTGCATCAGTGAGACCAGCCCAGTGTCGGGCCGCAGCGCCGCGGCGATTTGTTCCGGCGGGATCAGGCCATCCGGTTCCGGGTCGAGGCGGGTGACCGCGCAGCCTTCCCGTTCCAGGCGCCGACAGACATCCAGAACCGCCTTGTGTTCGGTGTTGCTGGTGATCAGGTGACGGCGCTGGCGGGCATGGGCGCGCATGACGCCGAACAGGGCAAGATTATTGGCTTCGGTAGCGCCAGAGGTCCAGACGATTTCGTGGGGCTCGGCGCCGAGTAGGGTGGCGACTTGCGCGCGGGCGGTTTCGACAGCCCGAGCCGCCATTCGGCCGAAATAGTGGGTAGAGGAGGAGGGGTTGCCATAAACCCCGTCCTTGGTGAGATGGCGGCTGAGTAGGGCGGCGACCTCGGGATCGACCGGCGTGGTCGCCGCGTAATCCAGATAAATCGGCAACGCCATCGCGCTGCGGTGGGATAGACCGGTTGGCCCCGCCACGATTACATCATGGCGGGTGCGATGAAGCGCTCCGAGGAACGCTCGCGCTGGCGGGAATCACTCTGGTGGTGCGGCAACATTTCGAAGACCGTCGGATGCTCGACGAACTGCGCCAGAGTGATCCCTTCCAGGAAGTTGAAGATCTGTCGGCTGAGATCGGTCCATAGCTTGTGGGTCAAACAGCGCTGGCCGTTTTGGCAGTTTTCGTTGCCGCAGCAGCGGGTGGCGTCCAACCGTTCGTCCACCGCGCTGATAATATTGGCGACCGTGACTTGATCGGGCGAACGCGCCAGCCGGTAGCCGCCGCCGGGTCCGCGGACGCCTTCCACCAGACTGCGTTTGCGGAGCTTGGCGAACAATTGTTCCAGATAGGACAGCGATATGCCCTGACACTGAGAAATCTCGGCCAGGGTGACTGGCCCCCGTTTATCATGGATGGCTAAATGCAACATTGCGGTGACCGCATAGCGGCCTTTGGTTGAAAGTCTCATGGTTTTACCCTGCTGGTGAAGTGTTCTGGGAGGTGAATTCCTGACTAATACCTAAGGAAACTATATTAACCCAGCAGGGGAGTCAACTAATGCGAAAAAATTTTAATGCTCGATTCGCGATGAGAATCCTGGTCGCCGATTTAGAGTGACCCTCCGGAGTGCTCGGTAAACCGATGACCTTGCCGCAAACAGTAGGTCAGCCATTTAAAGAGAAAGCGGTTGATTCGCCAACGGGCCAGGAGAGGCGGAATCTCTATTTGCGCTGGGTTGGAAAAGCGATCGGTGGAAAAAGTTGGGTGGCGCCGTGGATGAGCGGCCACGACCTCGGCTAATCTCGCATCGTGGTAAATGCGGATGCGGAGATTGGGTTCGGCACTTACCGCCTTCTGATCCCGACCGAATTCATAAGTCAGAATCAACTCGCTGGTATAGCGGCAGCGCTCGATCACGCGTAGGTGTAGATCGAGGCTCTCCGGGACCCGCGATATTCGCGCTGTTGATGCCGGTGGCATGACCGGTAGCAGGCGACGGAGGTTGATGTAGTTGCGCTCGTAAAGATCCATCAAAGCCGAGAAGGCGCCAGGCGTGTCGTGCGCGATGATTTCGGCGGGCGGATGGCGGAGCAGAATCATCGGTTTACGCGCCAGGTAACGGAAGGGTTTCCAAGCGCGAACCGGTCGCGTCGTGGCGCAGCACGCTGCCTTGCGCGAACCAGTCACCCAGGACGGTCCGTCGGGCGGGGCGACCGTCCAACGTCCACTGGTGAACGGCCGGCCGGTGGGTGTGGCCATGAATCATGTGGCGAACGCCGTGGGCGCGCAGCGCGGCATCCACGGCCGCCGGATTGACGTCGGTGATCTCCGCGGCTTTCTGCTGGGTGGCTTCCCGGCTGGTTTCCCGCAATTGACTGGCCAGTATCCGCCGCTGCGCCAGGGGCAGCGCCAGGGTTTGCGCCCGCCAGGCTGGATCGCGAACTCGAGCGCGGAAGGACTGATAGTCGACATCATCAGTGCAGAGCGTGTCGCCATGCATCAGCAGGATGGGCTCGCCGGCCAGTTCGATGACTGTGGTTTCCGGCAGCAATTGCATCCCGCTGGCGTCGGCGAACCGTGGGCCGAGCAGAAAATCCCGGTTACCGTGGATGAAGAAGAGGGGTACCCCGGAATCGCTCAGGGCGCGCAGCGCCTCGGCGACCACATATCCGAGTTCCGCGTCGTCGTCATCGCCGACCCAGGCTTCGAACAGATCGCCCAGGATATACAAGGCGTCGGCTTGCCGGGCGCCTTGTCTGAGGAAGTCCAGGAACAGCGCGGTCATGGCGGGCCGGGTCGGCTCCAGGTGCAGGTCGGAGATAAACAAGGTGGCCACGGTCTTTACTCGTCGACGATTTCGATACGCGTGATGAACACATCTTCGACCGGGACGTCTTGATGGCCACGTCGGCTGGTGGTCGCCAGTGTGGCGATGGCTTCGACGACGTCCATGCCCGTCGCGACCCGACCGAAGACGCAATAACCCCAGCCTTGGTGGGTCGCGCCGCGATAGTCGAGGAAGTCGTTGTCTTTGAGGTTGATGAAGAATTGCGCGGTGGCGGAATGAGGGTCGGCGGTGCGGGCCATGGCGATAGTGCCCACTTGATTTTTCAAGCCATTGTCCGCTTCGTTGCGGATGGGCGACCGAGTCGCCTTCTGGCGCATATCCTTTTCGAGACCACCGCCCTGGATCATGAAATTAGGGATGACGCGATGGAACAGGGTACCCTCGTAGAACCCGTCCTGGGCGTACTGGAGAAAATTGGCGGTGGTGACTGGGGCGTGGGTGTGATCGAGTTCGACGCCGATGACGCCGAGGGAGGTGTGTAAGTTGATCATGGGAACTGGACTCGACTGAATTAGGGGCGCGCGGCGGGAGCGTCGGGCGACGCCGAAGTTTCGGGTTCGGGGGACGAGAGCAGGGTCGCGGATTCGATGAGCACCGGAGTGGTCGGCACATCGGAAAAGCGTCCCCCCGGCCCTCCGGCGCCGGTGGGGACCTGGCGGATCCGGTCCACGACGTCCATGCCTTCGACGACCTTGCCGAATACTGTGTAACCCCATCCTTGGGGATTGGGCGCCCGGTGATCCAGGGGTGGATTATCCTGGACGTTGATGAAAAATTGAGCGGTGGCGGAGTGGGGGTCGCCGGTGCGGGCCATGGCGATGGTTCCCCGCTGATTCGTGAGGCCGTTATCAGCTTCATTCCGAATCGGCGGACGGGCCGCTTTTTGCTGGAAATCAGCGGTAAAGCCGCCGCCCTGAATCATGAAGCCGTCGATGACCCGGTGAAAAATCGTGCCGTCGTAGAAACCCTCTCGGACGTAGCCGAGGAAGTTTTCCACGGTTTTGGGAGCCTGATCTTCGGCCAACTCTAGGGTGATGGCCCCCAGACTGGTGTCCAGGCGCACTTGGGGATCGGCCAGAACCGTCGAGCTGATCGAGCCCAGAATGGCTGAGGTCAGTAACAGAAGTCGTTTGCGCATGATCTGTCGCTATGTGATGGAATGAAGGGTTCATGATAGTCAGTGGATGCGCCAGCCGCCAGATTTGGTGCGCGGAACGCTTTCCGCTACCATGAGTCCCCACTATGACCATGATGAACGTCAAAACGCGCTTCGCTCCCAGTCCGACCGGCTATCTGCATCTGGGCAATGTTCGCACGGCCCTGTTCAACGCGCTGCTGGCCCGGCGCTGGGGCGGCCGGTTCCTGCTGCGCATCGAGGATACCGATCGGGAGCGCAGCCGTCCCGAATACGTCGCGGCCCTGCTGGAAGATCTGCGCTGGCTGGGTTTGGAGTGGCAGGAAGGCCCGGAAGTCGGCGGCCCACATCCACCCTACGCCCAGTCGGAGCGGGTGGCGATCTACGCCGAATACTATCAGCGATTGGAAGGCGCGGAACAGGCTTACCCGTGTTTTTGCACGCCGACCGAGTTGGCGCTGAGCCGTAAGGCGCAACTGGCGGCGGGCCGACCGCCGCGCTATGCCGGCGCCTGCGCCCGGTTGAACGAGGTCGAGCGACAGTCTCGGCGGGAGCGCGGTTTGCGTCCGACGCTGCGGTTCCGGGTGCCGGTCGGGCGGACGGTGGAATTCACCGACCGGGTGCGCGGCCCGCAGCGCTTCGCCAGCGACGATATCGGTGATTTCGTCATCCGCCGGGCCGATGACAGTCCCCAGTTCTTTTTCGCCAATGCCGTGGACGACGCGCTGATGGGGATTACTCACGTGCTGCGCGGCGAAGACCACTTGACCAATACCCCGCGCCAGTTGCTGGTGCTGGAGGCGTTGGGCTTGCCGGCGCCGGAATACGGCCATCTGGCGTTGCTCGTCGGCGCCGATGGCGGTCCGCTGTCCAAACGCGCGGGCGATCTCAGCCTGCGCGAACTGCGGGCCGCCGGCTATCTGCCGGAGGCGCTGCTGAATTATCTGGCGCGACTCGGCCATACCTATGAGCGCGATACCTGGATGGAGGCCGGGGCGCTGGCCGCCGGTTTCATCCTGGAGCGTCTGGGACGCGCGCCGGCCGGTTATGATGGCGCGCAACTGCTGCACTGGCAGGCTGAAGCGGTCCGGCACGCAACGCCGGAGCGGTTGTGGGCCTGGATGGGGTCGGCGGTCCATCGGCGAGTGCCGCCCGCCAGTCGGGATGAGTTTGTTCGCGCGGTCTGGCCCAATATTCGCTTTCCGGTCGACGCCGTCTTTTGGGCGGAACGGTTGTTCGGCGCGGAGTTGCCGGTCAGCCCCGAGGCGCGGGCGGTCATTTTGCAGGCCGGTCCGGCATTTTTTGCCCAGGCGCTGGCCGCTTATGACGAGCACGGCGCCGCCTATCAACCGCTGGTCGAGGGTTTGAAGCAGCGCACCGGCGCCAAGGGCAAGCATCTCTTCATGCCGTTGCGAGCCGCCCTGACCGGCGAAATCCACGGTCCGGAACTGGCGCATATTTTGGCGCTGTTGCCGCCAGAGACCATGCGTCGCCGCTTGCAGGCCGGTTGTTGATGCCGGCTCGCGGTCAGCCGGGCGGGGGATTGTCGAACTCGTCCTGATCCTTGTGAACCCTGCATAGCTCCGAGAGATTCTGTCCATGCTCCAGATTTTCAACAGCCTGACTCGCCAGAAAGAAGAATTCAGACCGATCGAGCCGGGCAAGGTGCGGATGTACGTGTGTGGAATGACCGTCTACGACTATTGTCATGTCGGTCACGCCCGGGCGATGGTGGTGTTCGATGTGGTGGTGCGCTGGCTGCGCGCCAAGGGCTACGACGTGACCTACGTGCGCAATATCACTGATATCGATGACAAGATCATCCGCCGCGCCCAGGAAAACGGCGAGGATTTCCGGGCGTTGACCGCGCGTTTCATCGCCGCCATGAATGATGATCTCGCGGCGCTGGGTATTTTGCCGCCGACGTTCGAACCGCGCGCCACCGAAGCGATGGCGGACATGCTGGCCATGATCCAGACTTTGCTCGACAAAGGCTTCGCCTATATCGGGACCAATGGCGATGTGTACTACGACGTCAGCCGCTTCGACCGCTACGGGCAATTGGCGAACAAGCGGTTGGAGGATTTGCGCGCCGGGTCTCGGGTCGAGATCGAGGACGCCAAGGACGATCCCTTGGACTTCGTGCTGTGGAAGTCCGCCAAACTCGGCGAGCCGGGTTGGGATTCGCCTTGGGGAATGGGACGACCGGGTTGGCATATCGAGTGCTCGGCGATGTCCACCCATCGCCTGGGCGCTCATTTCGACATTCACGGCGGTGGGATGGATCTGAAATTTCCCCATCATGAAAATGAAATCGCTCAGTCCGAGGCGGCCAGCGGCCATCGCTACGTGAACTTCTGGATGCACAACGGTTTCGTCCAGGTCGACGACGAAAAGATGTCCAAGTCGCTGGGCAACTTCT
>DAIRDI010000068.1:0-12861 GCA_036796235.1 Candidatus Competibacteraceae bacterium
AGGTGTAAAGAATTTCCGCTTCGAGTTCGTACTCCATCAGGCCCGGCCGGCAGGCGCGCATCGCCCGGCCGTGCGCTTCGGCGGCGATGCGGGCGGATTCGCGCATGACCGCGATTTCCTCGGGATCCTTGCGCAGGCGCATGGCGTGTAGCAAATGCTCCAGGGCGACGAACGTGACCGGCGACCGCACGCCGGTGCGGGCCTTGCCGCGCACCCGGTTGATCCAGTCCATGACCTGTCGGTCGAAGTCGGGATTGTAGCCGATGGCGTAATAGACGCGCTCCCGGTTTTCCAGCAACGGCGGCAAAAGTTTGTCGATTTCGCTGATGGGGTGGGCGTTGTCCGCGCCGTAACGGTCCATCGCGCCTCGGGGGCCGGCCCGGCGGCCGTGCCAGATCTCCATCTGTGGATCGCGCTCGCGACAGAACAACAGGAATTCCGGCTCGCCGCCGGGCGCGAGCACGGCGATGGCTTCCGGCTCCGGGAACCCGGTCAGATAATAGAAATCACTGTCCTGGCGGTAGGGGTAATGCACGTCGCGATTGCGGGGCAAGGACGGCGCGGCGGGCAGCAGGGCGATCGAGCCGGGACCCATCCGCTCCATCAGCGTGCGGCGGCGGCGGGCGAAGACGGCGGCGGGGATGGTGCGGGCGAGCATGGTTTAGGAATCTCGGATGGAGTGCGGTTGCGCGACGGGGGAAGCGGGGGTATGGTGCAGGTCGTGCTGAATCAACAGTAGCCCGACCCGCAGGTATTCGACCACTTCGGCATAGGCGGTTTCATCCATTTCGCCGGCTTCGGCGGTCTCGAGGCCGACCTTGGCGATCTCCACCGCATCGCGCAGAAATTCCCGGCTGTCTTCGGACAACCGGCCGCGCCGATCCACCTGACCCAGCCCCAAGCCGTATAATAAGCCCTGGCACCAGCCGCCGAGCGCAGCGGCGCGTTGCTCCAGCGGCGTCGCGTCGTCGGGCAGCAGCGGCGTGATCATCCCATCCTCGGTATTCAACTGCGCGGCGCCGTATTCGAGCAACTTCAACAGCAGCTCGCGGGCGACTTCGGTCAGTTCGGCGCCTTCGTCCAGCAGTTCGCCCGCATGGCGCAACCAGCGATCGCGGTCCAACCGGGGGTCGGCGCATAACAGACCGCACAGCAGTCCATGCAGTTCCGCCGGGTCGAGAGGCGCGAGCATCCGGGACAGATGCTCGAAAACGGCCAAGTGGGTGGTGGACATGCGATGGGCTCCAGCGCAACAGGGGCATTGACCGGGGAATCCTAACATCCTCCGATCAGACTGCGATAATGACCGTGGAAATTGACCCGACTGGAATGGCCGCTCTATAGTATCGTTTATGAAAAACGATACCTTCGAACACACAAAAGATGACGCATCCGATAGAGGTGATGCGTCGGCCGAGGCTTCCGACTTCGAAGCCTTTCCCGAGAACCTTGAGACGCCTCAGACGGGGATGGTCATTCTTACCGAGCGAGTGGAACGACTGGCGCGGATCTGCGAACGCCTGGCTCGGGATAATCAGGCCCTAAGCGAGGAATTGGCCGAGTTGCGAGCCGAACGCGATGCGCTGTTCGAGAAAAACGAGCAATCACGCGCCCGCATCGAGGCCATGATCGTGCGCTTGAGGAGCCTGGAGCAGACCTCATGAGCGATGATGAAATGATCAGCGTTACCGTCCGACTGGCGGGCTATGAGTACCGTTTTGCGTGTTCGACCGCCGAGCAGGAGGAGTTGTTGGAGGCGGCCGACCATCTCGATCAGCGGATGCGGGAAGTCCGTGATCGGAGCGGCAAGCCGCTGAATTTGGAAGCGATCGCGGTGATGACCGCGCTGAATCTCAGCCACGAATTACTGCGTTTGCAGCACCAGAGGGCCGAGGCCGATGCGGACGTCAACCGACAGGTGCGAGATGCATTGGAGATCGTGGATAAAGTGCTTAGCAAAACCGCGCCGATTGAGGTATAATGTTTTTTGTCAGTATGAGTTTACAGTTCGGGCGCTCTCTGCGGTGTTCGAGTAGTGGGCCGGGTACCCCTTGATCCTAGTTAATCTTACCCAGGGTGTACGGTCGTCGGCGTAAGTGTGCAAGTCCGCCTCGTAGCGGGAAGCCTGATACGCCGCTCCGTTCCCCACTTGAGCCTCACGGTTCAAGGGCAAAGGTCCGAGACGGCACAGGCGGAGAGCGCCCCTTCCTTCGCGTGAAGGGTCCGGCGGCGGCATATGCCGCCTTTTTTCTGTCTTGCGATCCATGCCTCCATCGCCACTCCGCTCGCAACTACGGTCCTTGCGCCGCGCCCTGTCGGCCGATGAACGACAACAAGCCGCGCTGGCCGTTGCCCGACGACTTGCCACATGGCCGATGTTTGTCGATTCGCCGCGCATCGCCGGCTACTGGGCCTGCGATGGCGAATTGGACCCCACGCCCGCACTAGAACGGGTCTGGGCCGTCAATCGTCAGGTCTATCTGCCAGTGCTGGCTGAAGGATCGTTGCTTTATTTCGCCCCTTATCAGCCTGGCGCCCCGTTACGCCGCAACCGATTCAAGATTCCCGAACCCGAGGTCGCGCCAGCCGAGTGGTTGCAACCGTCACAACTGGATCTGGTCCTGGCGCCTGTGGTGGCCTTCGACTCGACCGGGACCCGGTTAGGGATGGGAGGTGGTTTTTACGACCGCAGCTTCGCCTTTCTGCGCGAAACGGGGGATCACGACCGTCGACCCTGGTTGCTGGGACTGGCCTACGAATTCCAGAAAGTCGCCGAACTGGCCCGGCAACCCTGGGATGTGCCCTTGGACGCGGTGATGACCGAAGCCGCGCTGTATGATTTTTCAAGACCCGACCGCAAGGCAAGGATCTAACAGCATGGGCTACTGGCTGCTGAAATCGGAACCGACGGCGTTTGGCATCGCCGATCTGGAAGCCGCGCCGGACCTGACCACCCCTTGGGAAGGGGTGCGCAACTACCAGGCGCGCAATTATCTGCGGGACGGCATGCGCTTGGGCGATCAGGCATTTCTCTATCATTCCGGCACGGCGCATCCGGCCATCGTCGGCATCGTCGAGGTGGTTCGAGCCGGCTATCCGGACGAGACCGCGTTCGATCCCGCCAGCCGCTATCACGATCCCGCCAGTACGCCCGCCCATCCCCGCTGGTATCGGGTGGACGTGCGGCTGGTGCGGCGGTTGCGCCGGGAAGTCACTCTGGCCGAGTTAAAGCGCCACGCCGAGGCGTTGGGCGATTTTCCGCTGCTGCGCCGGGGTAACCGCCTGTCGGTGCTGCCGGTGACCGCGGCGCAGTGGACCGCGATCCTGGCCCTGGAAGCCGCTTCCGAGCGGTTGGCCAACCCTGCCCCTCACCACTGAATCAGCCGCTGGATTTCCTTGGCGCTCCAGCGCAGAGCGCGGCTTTGCAACCGGCCGAGCGCCAACAGCAGGGCGATGGCGGCTTCCGGGCGCGCCTCTTGCAACTGGTTGAAGTCGGCCCGGTTCAACACCAGGAGTTCGCAGGGTTTGGTCGCCACCGCCTCGGCGGCGCGCGGACCGGGATCGAGAAAGGCCAACTCCCCGAACACGGTGCCGGGCCCGTGAATGGCCAGCCGCTTGTGGCGATCCGTGGTGACCGGCAGGCGAATGTCCACCCGACCTCGCATGACCAGATACAGTTCGGTGCCGGAATCGCCGGCCGCGAACAACCGCTCGCCCCGGGCCAGAGTGCGCGGCCGCAAGACCTCGGCGAGCGCGGCGACGTCCGCCGGCTGCATGTCGCGGCACAAATCCAGCGCCGCCAGCGGCATCCGCTGTTCCAACAGGGTCGGTGCATACCCCAGCGCGTCCAGCAGGGCGTTCTCGGCATACTCCAGGGCCTGATCGGTGCTGGGGAAGGTTTTGACATTCAGGTTTTGGGGGCTGAGGCTGATTCGACGCAGGGTCTGCTCGACCGAATGACCCAGCCCCAGATCGGCGTGGACTTCGCAAAACAGCAACTCGCCACCGTGCGCGGTCAGGCGTGCCGCGCCTTGCTGTAACAACCGCACGCTGCTGAGATCGATCCGGATCACCCGGCGCAGATGCAGGATGATCCAGGCCGGCCGGTCCAGATCCGGCAGCATCTCCTCGAACAGTTGATCGGCCTTGGCGAAAAACAGGTTGCCGCGCAGTTCGTACAGCACCACCCGGTCGCCGTGCCGGGCCAGCAACTCGGCCTGATCGGTGGGCCGCTGCCGCACCGAAGGCCGTTCGGTAAGGGTCAAACGGCGATGGATGACAGGGATGCGGCTCTGTTCGTAGATGAACAGCAGGATTGCGATGGCCAGTCCGACCAGCACCGCGAGCATCAGGTCGTAACCGATGGCGATGCCGGCCACCAGCAAGGCGACCGCCGCGTCGCGTCGGGTGCGACCGCGCCGGGCCCAGGCCACGATATCCTTCTCCAGCAGGTTCAGCGCCGAGGCGGCGATGATCCCGGCCAAGGCGCTGGTCGGCAGCCATTGGCCGACCGGGCCGGCGAACAACAGCAGGAGCGGCAGGACGCATCCGGCGGTCAAGGCGGCCCAGCGGCGGGCGCCGGCCCGGGTCGCGGTGACCGTGCCGCCCACGCTCGCCGAACCGGCCATGCCGCCGGCCAGACCGACGGCGATCTGGCCGAAGCCTTGCGCCAATAACTCGCGGCGGGCGTTGTGGCGCTGGCCGGTGGCGGTATCGGCCAAGACCGCGGTCAACAGGGTATTCAGGGAAACCAGCACCGCCAGGGCGAACGCGGCTTGCAAGAGCAACGGCCACGGCAGGCTCGCCCAGGCGATGGGTTCGGCGAAGGTGGGGCGGAATTCGCTGAGGGCCGGCAGGGCGCCGACCACCCAGGCGGCGGGCACGGTCGGCGGACCAAACCCGTGAACGAGAATTTGAAACAGCAGCGTCCCGCCGATCAGTCCGGTGATGGGGCCAGGCAAATACGGCGGGATGCGCGAGGCGTGGCGGGCGATGACGAAGGTGGCGACCGCCACGATGACCGGCAACCCGTGCCACTGGCTCCAGGTATCGGCATAACTGATCCCGAGCGCGGGTCGGAGTTGCGATTTCATCAACAACAGACCGATGCCGGTGGCCAGTCCGGCGATGACCGGGTAGGGTACGAATTTCATTAGCCGGCCGCCGCCGGCGAGGGCGATCAGCACCTGGAACAAGCCGGCCAGCAGGGTCACCACGAACAGCGCCGTGGCAATGTTGGCGGGTGCGACGCCAGCGGCGGCGAGTCCGGCCGCCGTGCCCATCAAGAGCACCAGGGCGGCTCCGGACGGTCCGCTGATCAGGCCGATCGTGCCACCGGCGGCGCCGGAGACCAGCAACAGGCCGATGGCGCTGACCAGTCCGGCCAGCGCGCCCGCCGCCGTGCCGAGATAGGGCGCGAACACAGTCACGCCAAACGCGATGGCCTGCGGCAACACCACGGCGGTCGCGACCAGACCGCCGCGCAGATCGGCGGCCAGCGGCGCCAGGGATTTCATACGGCGCCGGAGACCAGCAATCGCGCAATCAAACGGGGTCTGCGGAGGAAGACGATCAGGCCGACGAGGTGGGCGATGTGGGTTAAGGGCGTCATGGACCGATGGCTTGGCGAGGGGAAGACGGAGCGGAAGCAGGGACACTTTGGATGAAGCCGGCCAGATAATGATCCAGCAGGGAATCGCTCACCTCCTGAATCGTGCGCCCGCCGACTGCTTCCAACTTTCGATCGAGGCCGAGAATGCAAATGCCGTGAACCCCGCTCCACAACGCCCGGGCAGCCAGGGCGTTATCCGCTGGCAGGCGCCGGGGACCGAGCAGCGCCAATTCCCGCTGCACCAGCTCGAACATCTGTTCCACCTTGGCGGCGAAGGATTCCGGCACCGACTGGCCTTCCGGCATCCGGTGCTGGTAGAGCGCCAACCAGCGATGGGTTTCAGCGAGCGCGAAAGCGATGTAGGCCTGGGCCAGCGCCCGGAGGGCGGCGGCGGGCGGCCGGCCGACGGCGGCGGCCTCCAACCGTTCCCACAAAACATCCAGGGTCCGTTCGTTCATCTGGGCGATCAGATCATCCAGGTTGCGGAAAATCAGGTACAGGCTGCCGACCGTGTAACCGATACGGGCGACCACCTTGCGGGTGCTCAGCCCGGCCAAGCCGTGCGCGGCGACCAGTTGTTCGGCGGCTTGCAGCGCGATTTCGCGGAGTTCCGCGCGCGTGTGCTCGTTGCGTCTGCCCATGGCTGTGCTCCGGATGCTCTTATTTGCCTGTCTGAAGCCAACGGCGCCACCGCCGCAGGATGTTGAGGTCCGGGCGGAACGCCCGCAGATCGGCCTCGGCCTGCGCTTCCCGCAGGGTTTGGTGGATCAGGGCAGCCTCGATCTGGGCGCGTTGTTGGAGAATCGCTCCCTTGATTTTAGCCAGTTCGTCGGGACCTGCCAGCAGTTCCCGCTCGATCCGGGATCGCTCTTGGGCGTAGCGTCGCCGCAGGCTGGCGGCGGCGGCCGGATCGACGCCTCGCCGGGGGTCGAAACGGAAGCGATGTTCCAGTTCCTGACGCCAGGTCAGGAGCGCCGCCGTGCGCTGGCGACCGAGCCGCTGGCCGAAACCGGGGACCACGCGCAATGCCTCGGGGCTGACGTCGGCGGCGGTTTCGATGCCGTAGGAAGCCAACGCCATGTGGTCGGTGGTGTAAATGCCGGGAATTCGGGCCGCGTCGATGAACTGGCTTTCCAGAAACGCGCGTAACTGGATCTGACGCTGATCGGTTTCCAGCCGGCGTAAATCCCGCTGGAATTCATCCGCGAGTTCTCGGTAACGATCGTGCTGGGTTCGCATAGCCTGGCGTTTGGCCGTGAATGGCTGCGGGATCGCGCCCGGCGGCGAGGCGGCGTGCGTTTCCAGCCGCTCCCGACGGGCCGCGAGCAGCGCCAGCCGGCGGCGTTGCCGCTCGCGGCGCACCGCGGGGTCGCGGAGTAGCGACCAGGCTACGACGGCCAGCGGCAGCCACAACCAGCCAAGCGGCCAGTGGATACCGATGGCCATCACTGCCGCGCCGACGATGAGAGCCGCCTTGGCCCCGTTGCGGCGCTGGACGAGTCGCAGGGCTTCGGGGAGCGGAGTCGGGATGATGGCGGCGTGCGCCGGGAGCGGCGACGCGGGCCCCTCAGCGGGCGGCGCGACCGCCAGAATGCGGTTCCAGGCTCGCTCCAGGTCGAAAGTGGCGCCGCCGACGCCCAGTTCGCCCGACGGGGAACGCTCGGGCGATGGAAAGAACGCGGCGCCACTGGTCCGTTCCAGCGCGCACCACGGACAGTCCGTCAGGCGGCGTGGATATTGGTGCGCCCGGTTCTGGCCGCAGACTCGCAACTCGGCGCTGAGTTGTTCCAGGGCGCGCAGCCAGTCCCGGGCGGTGGGACGGCCCTGCGTCAGGCCGGGTGGAGCAAAAGCGCGCTCGAAGAGATCGGTAAGCGCGGCGGGCAGGGCGGCGAACGGCAAGGTGTGTGGCGGCGGCTCCATTTGGCGGGTGGCGGCGTGCCGGCCGAAGGCAAAACGGTATTCCCGAATGGCGCGTTCGATCGGCATGTCGTCCCGGCCCTGGTACCGCCCGGCGAAGGGGTGGCGACCCATGAACAGCAGATGGAAACACAACAGCGCCAAACCGAAAGCGTCGTGATCCGGGGTACGGCGCAGCCCTTGGAAAGATCGGCCCTGCAACTCCGGCGCGGTGAATTGAGGTACGCCGACATCGCAGGGGAACAGTCGATCGCCGGCGTCGATCTGAAAGGAGTCGCAGTCGATGAGCTTGATCAGCGCCTGGCCCGACACCACCACGTTGCCGGGATTGACATCGCCGATGACGTGGCCGCGGGCGTGAATCGCCTCGAAGGCGCTGGCCAGGTTGCGTCCGGCGTGAATCAGAAAGGACCAGTCGGCTTGTGGAAAGGTCTTCTTGCGGTGCGCGGGACCGTAAAGACCGTGGATTTCCCAGTAGCCGTCGATCTTGGGCATGACGAACCCCTGGATCGGACCGTCCGGACGGACCCGCAACACGTCCACCGGCCAGGCGGCGATCTCCAGCAGGCCGGGGTGAGCGTGCCGGACCATGCTTTCCAGCTTCAGGGCCGGGGTGGTCCCGATGGATCGATGATAGACTTTGGCGGCGAATCCGGTTCGGCCGATGAGTTCGTGAACCGCGCCTTCGCCGCCGCGCCCGAGTAGCCGACCCAATTCCATGGGGTGGCCGGCCCCGCTATACAACCTCGTCACGGGTTGCCCGTCGCAATCGCCATCGCAACCGGTTCCAGCCGGAGACGCTAGGCAACCGCGTCACCTTTCATACCGAAGCCCAACCACCGGGGAGGGTGGGATTATCGAGCGGCGCCTCCGTGCCCGGGACCGAACGCGACACCGAGCGCATCGAATTGGACAGCCACTGAAAGAGTTCGCGGAACCGCAGTTCCTTCAGGCGCAGGGGTTGGCGAAGGGAGATTCGTTGCAGGATGTCCAGGTTGGCGCCCGCGACTCCCACCGCGAAAAAGGCGAAGGCTCGGTGTTCCTCGCCGGCTCGCACCGCGGCGGCGGCGGCCTGCCAGTCGTCGGTGGGGCTGCCGTCGGTAATCAGAAAGACCCAAGGTCGAAAGAAGGGGATACCGTGTTCCCGGTACTGCGTCTTGCGCAGGTCGAGCAACTCCAGTCCCCGAGCGATGGCCGAACCCATGGGGGTATCCTTGCGCGCGGTCAGGCATGGCGGCAGGAATTGCTCGGCGGTTTGAAAGTCGTTGATGGTTTCGACCGGACCGAAAGTGACGATGGCGATTTCAACCCGCTTGGCGGCCAGGCTGTCGGCCAGTAGTTCCTCCTTGAACGCAACCAGCCCCTGGTTGAGTTCGGTGATCGGCTCGCCATTCATGGACCAGGAGTTGTCCAGCAGCAGCACGCAGGGGCAACGCGGCTCCGGGTTGTCGGCGAATTCGGCGCTGCTGAAATCCATGCCGAACGGGGTCTGTCGGGGGAGGTCGAGTTCGTTCATGCGGCGGCTCCTCAGGGTGCGGCGCGGGTGCGGGCCGGCTAAATATAAGCCATTCTACCCCGCTTGCGGGGTTACGAAGATTTTTGGGTTGGCTGTTAACATCTTTTGAGGTGAATAGGGTGCCGACATGAAGTTGCGACACATTTGGCGAGGGTCGACGTTGATCGTGGTCCTGTGCCTGGGCTGTGCCACGCCAGCGCCGGATGCGGGGCCAGACCTGGTGGCTTTGGAAGCGAGGTTGGCGGTCCTGGATACGCGCCTGGAGCGTCTGGAGCGTCTGGAACAATCGGTCGCCGAACTTTGGCAGGATCGGCGGCGGCAGGAAGTGGCGCACGACCAGACTCTGGCTGGAATCAACCGCGACCTAAAGGATACGCGGCGGGCCGTGGCGGGACTGCGACGTAAGGTGGAAACACCAACCCCGGCCCGGGCAGCAGCGCACGGCGCGGGGGCGGATTATCGGCCGGTGGATGTGGTTCTGGGTCCATTGCCCAGTGGGGAAGACGGACCGCTGAAATACCCGATTCCAGCCGCCATTCCCGACACAGCTCGGGAAATCCTGGTGTATGCGCAAGTCGCCACGGGCTATGTCGAGGGCGGACCTCACCGGTTTCGAATCGCGACCCGGCTGGACGATGGCCGAGAAACAGCGTTCTATCTATACGCCGTCGGCGGTTCGCAACAGAGCTGGGCCTACAATTCCGACAACGTCTGGCTGCCGATGCCGAAGAACCGGGAATTGCTCCTGCAAACGGCGGGTAAAGCCTTTTTCGGCGATTGGAACAGCGAGGTGCGCATCACCGCGTATCGTTGAAAATCCGTACCACAGCCCCTCTTTCCCGCCAGCGGGCGGGAGTCGAGACCAGGGCGGCGTTCGTGAAAGCGCCTCTGAGCATCGGTGGCGGGATCGATGAGAAAACGCGCGACGGGTTCAAGTCGTGGTCCAGATCACCGTGGCCAAAATGCCCAGAAACGTGGCGCCCACGGTCACTAGGAGGTGGGAGAACATGGCGGGCATGCTGAGCCAGCGCCGGCCCTTGCGCTGGGTTTCCATGATTTCGAGGGCTGCCTGAAGCTGGATGAGTTTTTGTTCGGCTTCCTGCAAGCGGCCCGCATGAGCGGTCTCGGTCGCTGTCAGTTGGTTCTGGAATTCGAAAATCCGTTTCGCGACGTTGGTGGCCATGGTGATGACCTTCTCCTGGGTAGCCTTGGCGTCGCCGCGGATGGCCTCAATTTCTTCGTTCAGTTGGTTGAATTGCTGGTGTTGCTCGTTTAACCGAGCCTCCAGGTCCCCGACGAACCCGCTGGGGTTGATTTGCTGGAGCGCCTCGCCTGCTTGTTGCGAATCTTCCTGGAGTTGCCGCACCGTGTCTTGCAATCGGGCGATGCTCTGTTGCCACCCGACCCGATCTTCTTCCAGAGCGTTCAACCGCTGTGGCGCGGCTTCCAGCGTGGAGATCTGTTGTTGCAGGTTACGGATATCGCTGGCCAGCGTCTGAAACTGTTCGAAATGACCGCTGAAGGCCAGCGCCTGACTGCTCAGACGCTCTTCCAGAACGGTTAGGGTGCGTTGCAGGGAGGCCTGTTCCCGCTGAAGGTCCAGTTCCTGCCGGTGGCCGGCTTCGGCGCGCTGGTGCTGCTGCTCGATCGTCGCGTTCAGCCCGGTCAACGTTTGCCGTAATTCTCCGAATTCCTGCTGGAGATCCGCAACCGTGGCGGAGGTTTCCCGAACATCGCTTTGCTGAAGTTCGAGCGTTTGGGCCAGGGTGGCGGCTTGTTGTTGCGCGGTTTCCCGCAGTTCGCGCAGGGCTTCGGCCTGGGCGGCGAGGGTGTCCCGGAGAGGGTCGAGATCGGGGGCGGTCGCAGGGATTTCCCGGAGTTGGTCGAGGGCGGTTTCGAGCTGGGCGAGGCGCTCCTGCTGCCTGTTTAGCCGCTCCTGGAACGCGCTCCGCAGTTCGGTGAAACGCTCGTCCTGACCCATCAGCCCGTTCTGAACCTCGCTCAACACCTGCTGGAGTTCCCGTTCGAGCCGTTCGGATTCGAGGGCGAGCACGGCGAGTGGCTTATCGAAGGCTGCGTTCGGCGATGAAGCGGACGGCGCGGAGGGCGAGCCGACGCATTCTTCTGGCGCGGCGGTGGCGCGGCAGGCTTCGGCGGCCGGCGTCTCGGGCGGATGCGCGCTGGGCTGATGGGTCGCCAGAATGCCTTGCCAGTGCTGGTCGATCTCCCGCAGCGTATCGCTTTGCGTGATGAGATCGCTCTGCAGGATGTTCAGGATTTGCCGGGTGGAGTGGGTGTCGGCCGATATTTTGCCGATCAGGGTTTCCAGATGTTTCAGGCGATCCTGCTGCTTTAGCAAATCCTGCCGGGTTTGGTCGGCATCGCTCAGGGTTTGGCGCTGGGTTTCAAATTCGTCTTGTAAACGGGCGAGACTCTGGTGGAGGTTATGGGATTCCTGCCGGCGAGCATCCAGGGACTCGGCGAATCCATCCAGTCGCTCCTGCTGTTCGTCGTGCTGGCGCCGCGTGGTTTCTTGAGCTTCGGCGATCTGGTGCAGGCTCTCCAGCGTAGGGTCGTGTCGATCGAGCGTGGTTTTTAGATTATCCACCACCTGACCGAGGCTCCGGGCGTTCTGATCGATGGCGCCCAGCGCGTTTTCGAGCCGGTGAAGATGTTGGTGCTGGGTCTCCGCGAGGTTGCTGAACTGGCCCAGTTGTTCCTGACTCGCCTGGACCGCGGCTTCTAACCCCGCGATCCGCCCTTGATGTTGTTCGAGATGGGCGTCGTGTCCGGCCGAGTGATCCCGAATGTTTAGCGTGTCCTGGCTCAGCAGTTGAACGGATGCCAGTAAATCGCGCAAATCCCGCGCCTGTTGGGCCAGTTGGGTCTCCAGGGAGACGATCTGGTCCAAGGGGACCGCTCGCTGTTCGAGGGCTGAGTCCAGATCTTGGCGGAGGTCGGCGTTTTGCGCCTGCAAGTCGCCAGTCAACGTGGCAAATTGTTGCCGCAGTTGCTCCTGGCTTTGTTGAAAGCAGCCGACCAACGCCTCGATCGCGCCGAGTTGCTCCTCCAGAAGACGACCATCCGCTTGCAGATCGGTCAGTTGCGCGGCTTGGGCGTCCAGACCGCCGACAAGCGTGGCGAAGGTCTGACGGTCGATCTGACGATCCCGCTCGAGGTCGGCGACCGAGACGGCGATAGCGTGCAGTCGGTCGTGCTGGGTGCTGGCGTCCTGTTCCAGCGTTCCCAGCTTCCGGCGAAGGTTTTGAAAAAAGCCAATCGCTCCGTCCAGGGAGGACTCGAATTCGGTCGCGTCGTTGGTCGCTTCGTTCATGGTCTCGCGCCCCTCGGGTTGGCTTTGCGGCTTGTGGAGAGATTACTATTGTATAGAGTTTGAACGACTTTTGCCCCTCTCGGCGTGTGGGATCACGGGAACCGCGCGGCGCGCGGTTCAGCCGGTATTCCGCAGTCCCGCCGCCAGGGCGTTGATCGAGCGCAACAGCGGCCTCAGCCACCCAGCCGCCTCGGCCGAGTCCGCGCCATGGTCCCGCGCGGCCTGCCGGTAGCGGCGCAGCAGCGTGACCTGGAGGTGGTTGAGCGGGTCCAGGTAGGGACTGCGCCGTTCCAGCGATTTGGCCAGCGTCGGATTTTCCTCCAGCAGCGTCTCGATTTGCGCCACCGTCAGGATTTCCTGGCGGGTCTTTTCGTATTCCACCAGGAACCGGGCGTAAATCGCATCCCCGATTCCGGGGTCCGCGCACAGCCGGGCGTATTCGCGGGCGATGTCCGGGTCGGCCTTGCTCAGCGACATCTGGCT
>DAIRDI010000069.1:0-12807 GCA_036796235.1 Candidatus Competibacteraceae bacterium
GTTGGAAATTCGGCGCCTTCCAATGGCGGCTCGGAGGGTTCCAGAAGCGCGAATTTGATCAACTCGACCGCTGGGTCGGGAGATTCGGGTAGCGATTCGCTAAATTCGGAGGGGATCTCTGCGGCTTGCGCTGCTGCCACGACCAGAGCGTCATCCACCACGCTCGTCGGTGGCGGCGCAGCCTCTTCGGGGTCGACCGCCAGCGCTCCATGCGCCAGCATAGCGCGCAGCGCCTCGATCTCCGTCTCTGGCAAAGGGGCGCTCCAACCTGGGCCGCGCAAATGGTCGAGCAAAGGCTCGCTGGCCTCGGGGTCGGTTGGAGAGCCCAGGTACCCGATGACGAGAATCGGCCACTCTTCCAATCGCTCCCGTTCGGCGTCGCCCAGGCTCCGCTGACAAAAACGCGGGTCCAGGAGGATTTCCTGGAGCAGCAGACAGACATCCCGCAGTCCCAGGAAACCGGCCTGACCGGCCGCCAAGCCAATCCGCTCCACCTGTGCGGCGTAGCGGCTGACGCCCGCGGCGATCTCGTCTCCGCTGGTTTCTCCGCCGTCCTCCGAAGGGAGCGCCTCCAGAATACCGAGCAATTCGGCGACGTCGGCTTCCAGTGCCGCAACGTCGCATTCCGATTCCGATACGAGCATGGCTGCTGAACCTCTCTCGCGAGCGGAGGTGAAACGGGTAGTGGTTGCCGTGGGTGGAGGTAAGTCCACTTACGCGGGTAACCGGAACACGCGCACCGCATTCAGCAAGCCCTTGGCGTATTCCACCAGGTTCGTGGTCTGGACGGTCTGTTCCTGCAATTGCTGGCTGGTTTGGCGCGTGCTTTCCTGCATGTGCTGAGTGCGGTCGAGCAAATCGCCGCTGATCCGCGCCTGTTCCTGGGATCGGGAGGCAATCTGTTGCACGGCCGCCACCAAATCAGCGGTGGTTTCCTGGGTCCGCGTCATCTGGTCGCCGGCTTGTTCCGCCAGCCGGCTGCCTTCCACAACCTGACTGATCGCTGTGTTCATCGCGGTTACCGTATCCGCGGTCTCAATCTGAATATTGCTGACCAGGGAGGCGATTTGCGAGGTGGCCTCACGGGCGTTCTCCGCCAGTCGCTGCACTTCGTCGGCGACCACCGCGAAGCCGCGGCCCGCTTCACCGGCCGACGCCGCGTGCATGCTGGCGTTTAGCGCCAGGATATGCGTGCGCTCGGCGATGGTGTTGATCAGGTTCACCACGCCGCTGATTTCCTGGGAACGCTCGCCCAAGCGCTTGATGCGTTTTTCGGTCTCGCGGATCGTGTCGCGGGTGCTGTTGATGCCGTTGACCGTGCTGGTCACGATTTGCAGCGCCGCTTGGGTGGTCTTGATCGCCGCATCGGCGGTCGTGTTGCAGTTCTGAGCCAATTCGGCGATCTGTCGCATGGCGTTCGCCGCGGACGCCAGATCGGTGGCGGTCTGCTCCACGGTCTGGCGTTCGGTTTCGGCCACCGCGATCACCGTATCGGACTGCATTTTGACCTTGTCGGAGGCGACCGCCACCTCCTCTGAAATGCGGGTGACGCCTTGTAACACCTTGGCGGTCTCGTCGGTCAACAGATTCAGCGCATCCGCCACCGGGCCGGTCATGTCCTCGGTGACCGGGATCCTGACGGTCAGATCGCGCTGGCTCAGTTGCGACACCGCTTGCAGGAGGTGGATGATGGAGTCGTTCAGTCGTTCGTTTTCCTGTTCCGCTTGCACCAGGCCAGTCACGCGCGCGTCCAGCATCTGGTCGAACGCCCGCCCCAGATTGGATAGCTCATCAGCGCCCGTTAAGTCGGTTCGGGCGGTGTAATTCCCTTCGCCGACCTGCCGCACGGTGGCCGTCAATCGTTCCAGTGGATCGGTGATGGCGCGATAAGTGGCGACGCCCAGGCCGAAAGACGCCGCGTAACCCACCAGTCCGATCGCCAGGATCAGGATCAGGAAAGTATTGATGTTCGCCCGCGCCGCACCCAGCTCGGCGGTCGAACGTTCCTGGGTCTGGTCCATGCCCGCCAGCAGGGTTGTAAAGAAAGGATCCACCAGCGCATCAAGGTCGTTGCCGACAAACAGATCCAAGCGGGAGCGTTCGCGACCGGCGAACAATTGCTCCAGTTCGGCGAAAGCGGTCTCAAGATCCGCCACGCTGACCTGATAGTCGTTTTGGGCGCGCGCCCTGTCATCCGGACTCAAGGTTTCGAGATAGGCTTGCCAGCCCTTCTGGAAGCGGTCTTTAGCCACTTGCAGGGTCTTTTCTCCATCTTCCCAAGTGCGGGTGCCGCGCGCCACGCTGTTGGCGGTTGCCAGGAGATCGGTACGCAAGGTTTCACTCAACCGTCCCAGGCTCACCTGCTCGCTTACGGATTGATTGACTTGGTTGACAGCGCTGCCGGCGGCGTTCATGCCGAGATAGGCGAGCAGTCCAATGATCGCCAGAACCGCGAGTTGCACGACAATTGTCACGGTCAAACGCGCGTTGATTTTTCCACCCATGACTGTTTCTACCTCGGAGCGTTATTAAGTTACCAACAGCCTTAAACCAAGGCTGGGGAGTTTCGTTTTCCTGCAATATGAAGCCTATGCCAACAACACTGGTGCAGTACAGTGCAGTGCATTAAAGCGAGAAAGCTAGAGAAGCGACAAATGAGTGAGCAATACAAAACTGGAACCTTGCGGGCCAGAGGTATAGTCAACCTTTATTCCATCGAGATCATAAGGTTGGCGTCGTGCAGCCTGAAGAAAATTTTCGCGAGTGAGCGGGCCATCCACCGCGCGCGCAATGGCCAGGAACAATCGGCCAATCAGATAACCTTCCAGAGCGTATTCATCCATGCCTTGGCCTAAGGATGCGCGCGCCTCAGCCATGATCGGTAGCTCTGAATCCAGCGCCGGCACGATTTGGGTGACGATGATTTTATTGGTGATGCCCTGCGCCTTGAGCATATCCTGCAATTTGGCGCCTGCCGCGGGAGACGGCGAACTGAAGATCCAGGTTTCATTCTTATACCGGGCGTAGGCCATGAACGCCACCGCTGAGTCATAAACAGCCGTGGTGGCTACAAACCGGCAGCGATTACCGCTGGTCTCTTCCCATTTTTTCAAGGAAAAGTACCCATCCCGCGCACTTACGGTATCGCGCTGATAAACGCCGACCGGTCCGATCTGGTTGCGAGTCGGGTTATCCTCAGTCATGCTTAAAATTTGATCGAGTTTGGCGACGATTTCCGCAGTGTTCGGATGCTTGATCAGGACGGATTTCAACCCCCGCACGCCGCTCATGCCATAGGCGTCATTCTGCACGTAGACACAAACTTCGGTCGGCTTGATCCCGAGTTCCAGTCCCATGTCAATAGCCTGCGCGACCTCTTGCGCGTAACTGGCGCGAAAATTCAAAATATCTCCCGGCTCCGTGAAACCGGCGCCAGTCGTAAACCCCAGGGCTGGAATCTTGTGTTCCGCCAACAAAGGCAATACCGCGCGGGTGGTGGGCGAGCCAAAACTTCCCAGCATCAGAAAAACCCCCTTATCGATCAACTGATTGGCTGCCTCAATGGTTTTGGGGGGATTATAGAAGTCGTTGACCGCCAACAGTTCGATGTTACGTCCTTGTACGGATTGGCCTACCAAGGCTGCTGCCATCCCTTTTTTAATCGCCTCACCGTAAACTTTGAAATCCCCTTCCAATGGCAGAGTGGTGCCGATGCGAATCGTTTTATCGGTGATTCCCGCTTCCTGCGCCCAGCACCAGGACAGGGGCGAAATCAAAATCAGCGCCAATCCCAGCACGATCCCGCCTTTCAGTCGGCGCCAGCTCGCCGCGGTTTGGGCTTTACCGTTGGAGTCATGTTGTGTGTGCATGCGCGGACATCCTCGGGGTTATCACTTCGTCATTGTACGAACATATTTTCGAGATCGCGCGGTTCGATCGCCGCGAAATCATCGCCGCTCAACAGAGTGATCAGCACGAAATCGGAACCTTGATTGTCGTCGCTGAAATCAAGCTTTAATCCGTCCAAGTCATATTGTTGGCCGCGCGCGGCCCGGACAAAACTCTCTGGGGTGGGCGTGCCTCCGGCCTTGTCCAGGATCGCCAGGAACATACGACCGACGATATAGCCTTCCAACGAAATATAACCCAGCTTGTCGCCCAGCGCTTTTCGGGCGCTCTCGACAATGGGCAGCGGCGAATCCAGGGCGGGAACGACCTGGGTCACGATGATATTTTCCTGGATGCCATATTTACGAAATTCGTCCTTAAGACTCTCGGCGCCGACGACGGAGGGCGCGCTGATCACCCACGGTTCGTTTTTCAGCTTCCGGGCGTAGGCCATAAATTGGGCGATGGGCTCGTAAACGCCGACGGTGACCACGAGCCGGCAGCGGTTGCCGGTCGTCTGCTCCCAGGTCTTGAGGGACTGGTATCCGTCGCGCACGAAAAGAGTGTCGCGGGCGTAAACACCCACCGGGCCGATGTTGTTGCGTTGCGGGCTTTCGCCCGGCATGGCGATGATTTTCTCCAGCGTGACGATAGTGGCTTCGGTGCCGGGCTGTTTGCCCAGCGCCATTTTGATGCCCGCCATGCCCGCCATGCCAAAACTGTCGTTCTGTACGAAAGCGCAGACCTGTTGGGGTTTGACGCCCGCCCGCAAAGCGGCGTCGATAACCGCGGCGATTTCCTGGGTGTAGCTGGCACGGAAATTGATGACATCGCCGATACCCGGTCGCAGCAAGTCGGCGCCGGTGTAAAAACCCACCGCTGGGATTTTTTGTTCGGCCAGGATGGGTAACGCGACGCTGGCCGTCGGCGTGCCGACGTTACCCACCATGGCGAACACCCCATCGGCGAGCAATTTGCGGGTCGCCTCGACCGTGTCCGGAGGGTTGTAGGAGTCGTTGAGCACTCCAAACTCGATGCCGCGTCCTTGGACCGTCGCCCCTTTGAAGGCCGCCTCAAGGCCCGCTTTCATGTTCTGGCCGAGCCCGCTGATAGCGCCCTGCAACGCCATCACCCCGCCCACTCGAACCGTCGTATCGGTCACTTGGGCCAGGGCGCCCGTGGTTCCAGCCAGCCAGCCAGCCAGCAACCAGCCGAACAAGTCGCGCAGCGTTCGCGGGCGGCGCTTGCTTCCATCACGGCATGGATTTGCCGGTTTGTGTTGAATCGTCTTATCGGTCATTCTGATTTCCTTTGCCCAACTCCAGGGCGCGAGCAAAAACAAACTCAAGAGCCGTCCCAAGGCCGGTTTTTAAGGTTCCTGAATTCTCATTAAATGATTGGCAGGGCATGCACACGAGCAACGAACTCCTTGGCTGATCTAACGGCTGTCGTTGTTGAATCATCCCAACGGATCTCTAATATTTGCGACAGGGCCGGTGGTCGTGATGGCTCAGCAGCCCTATCGATTATTTCGCTACCGATCCAGCGATCCCGAATGTCCGCCGAGCGATTGAAAGAAGTTATGATGGTCGAGTTCCAACCACACGACATCATCGCGCACGTAGGCTTTGGTCACATTGGATCGTAATATATTCGGTAACGGTGGTAACCGGGAAAGAGTCTGAGTGGCTGCCGTGGTTTGAGGTAGACCGTCTATGAACAGGCCCGCTGCTTTCTCACCTCGATCCAGGATCAACAGCCAGCGTTTCTGTGCTGCTGTATTTTCCGCATTTTCCGCCAGATCCAGAACAGGCCGCGGATCGAACACCGGGATCAGATTACCGCGCAGGTTAATGAGTCCCATGAGCCACGGCGGGGTATTGGGAAGCGGGTAAACGACGGCTTGGCCGAGCACCTCACTCGTCGTATCGCGCGCGATCAGGAAATGCATGCCACCGATGCAAAAGCCGTAACGCTCCCGCCGTCGTTCGGTGGAGGCAATACCGACCGCCGCGCCGCGCGGCGTCTTGAAACGGTTAAGCGCAGCGCCGGGATTGAGCCAGCGTCGCGGATGGGGTGCGGTTTTATCGTTTGTGGTCATTCGAAACGGTCGCTAAAAGTTACAAAAATGCTTTTAACTGATCGATGATGGCGTCCGCTGCATACGGTTTGGTGACAAATGCCTTGCCCCCTTGCATCTGCGCCCATAGTCGATCCGCCTTCTGATTTTTACTGGTTACGAAGACAACCGGAATTTCCTTGGTTTCGTTCTCGTTGTTCAATAACCGACAAGCGGCGTATCCATCCATGTCCGGCATGATAATGTCCATAAAAATCAAATCGGGCTTTTCCGATTTGGCTTTTTCGACGGCCTCCTTACCGCTGGTTGCGGTGACCACAATGCAGCCGGCCTCATCAACAATACTCTTGATATTAGTCAAATCGGTCGGCGAATCATCAACCACAAGCACTTTGCGAACAGCCATCAATCGTTCCTCCTAATTAGCGCTGAATTCAACGATGCAAACTGTAAATACGTGACAAGTCGATAGCCCTGCGAGCTGGACTACTAAGATTTTAGATGTTTTTTAACGGTTTTCTGAAAAGAAGACTGTTTGACTGGCTTGGTCAGATAAGTATCGCACCCCGCCAAGGCGCCCTTGATTCGATCGAACGGCGATGATTTGCTGGTCAGCATGATAACGGGAATTTTTTTTGTGGCCTTATCTTTCTTAATAATCTTGCAAATCTGATAACCATCGATGCCAGGCAATACAACATCCAGGAAAATCATGTCGTAGGTGTTATGGGCTAGGAGTTGGAACGCCTGTTCGCCGGATTCGGCAGTTTCAACATGTATATCCAATAACTTTAATTCCAGAGCAATCTGCGTTCTGACCGTACTGCTATCATCCACCACCAGCGCGGAAGCCAGTGGCAGCGTGGAGGTGGCTTCCGGTGGTTTTCCACCGATGATGCGTTCCTGGGGGGGCGTACTGGGTATTTGGGTCGCGATTTGATCCAGAATACCGAGTACGCGGGTGGCGACAAAGGGTCGATGAATACAGAAAGGGAATCCTGTCTGCTGTTTTTCCCGGGTCACCATCACTGCTGGAATCGGTGAAAGCGTGGCGCCTGAATTCGAAGATGACCGGTCAGCACCGCGATACTGAGTATGCCACTGCGCCATGGCTGCCGAATCGTCGGCGTCCACGATTAGAAAGTGGCTCGGTTCGTTGCTTGAAGCGAGCGCATAAGTGCAGGCACGGTATAAGGAAAGCTTGAAGATGTTCTTCAAAACATTGCGTTCGTTATCGGGAATCCCGATCATGGCGACCAAAAAAGTCTGCTTTTCGCTCATGGAGGACCTCAACCGTTTGAAGGCGAGAACAGTCAATCGACCTATAAATCAGACTGAACTGGTCTTCTATTCGATTCGTAAGTATTATTAAAGATAATTTATTTTTAAATCAATGAGTTGCTTGCTTTAAAAAACTGCTTCTTTTTAATGAAATTAAAAAATAAATTTTTTTTAACGTGTTGTAAAAATACCAAGCCAGGGAATTTATAGAATTGTTACAGTATTATCCTAGTATAGACGATAAAAAACAATATGCAAGATACTTATTGAATTTTAGACATGTGACCGGCAATGGTCGAAGGAAACCCGTCGGCGGCCAGCGTGGGTGGGCGTGCCGCCACGCTGGCTGGAATGGGTCGCATACCGTCGGATCGTAGATGCGAAAGTGGTTGAGGCGCAGGGCTGCCGACCGACAGCGCCTGTGCCCGGCCACCACGATTGAGGCTAACGCGATATTGCCGGTCGACCCTGACGTCTGGGGTTAAATCGGGCAGGGCGCGGCGGGAGTGCGTGACGAAAAACGGTTTTTCGGGATCAATCGGCTGAGGTTGCCGCCGGCGCGGTCGCCGCCGGCGCGGGTGTCGGCGTCGCGCCGGCGTGATCGCCGCTGGGCTTGCTGGCAGCGGCGGGCGGGCCGTCGTCTTTGGCGATGTTCTTCTTTTGGTCGCCGCTCTTAAAGTCGGTTTCGTACCAGCCACCGCCCTTGAGGCGGAAGCTGACCGCCGAAATCAGCTTGCGCAATGCCGGCTGTTCGCAGGATGGACAGTCACTCAGCTCGGGTTCGCTGAGTTTCTGCATAACTTCCATCTGGTAGCCGCACGCATTGCAGCGATATTCATAAATGGGCATGGCACACGCACCTCATGGCTAAACTTAGAGCAATCGTTTTGGACTGGTTGAACTCAATGCGGACAATACGCTTCATTTTCAAGGGGCGCGGTGGTCTCATTGATTCCCCTGTAAGGTGCGGGGATCGGGTTCCGGAAGGGGAGGGATCTTGAAGGCGCGAGTGGACAGCCAGTCCTTGACTTGTCGTTCGGTGGCCTCAACCTCGGTCGGTGGCATCCGCTTGGCCAAGTCTTTTTTAGCCTGCGGGGCCTGCCAGTCGCCCTGGGATTCCGCCAGCGCGAACCAGAAATAAGCCCGCCCGAGATCCGGCGGCAGACCCTGACCCTCCCGGTACATGATGGCCAGGTTAACCTGCGCTTGCGACAGCCCCTGTTCCGCGGCTTTCCGGTACCATTCCATGGCTTGTGCATCGTTTTGGGGCACGCCCCGGCCCTGATCGTACAGGACCCCCAGATTGAACTGCGCGTAGGCGGACCCCTGTTCCGCCAGCGGCCGGACGATGGCGAGTTCGGCGGCGTAATCGCCGCGCTCGTGAGCGGACCGGGCCTGATCCCAGTCGCCATCGGCTCCCGCCACGCTAGCCCACAACAGGCTGCCTATACCCAGCAATAGCATTCTGGTCATTTCAAGTTCCCTGAGTCCGGTGATCGTTCGGTGGCGCCGTGGCTTAAAGGGGAGTCTTCATGCCTCGGCTTTTCCGCTTCTCTCTGAAAATGCACCACCTGTTGCGGGAAGGGTATCACGATCCCCTCTTCCCGAAACTGCTGATCGATGGCGTGGCGCAGATCGCTGGCGATGGTCAGCCGTTCCATCACGTCCCCGGTGAAACAGCGCAGCTCGAATTCCATCCGGCTCGGACCGAATTCCCGGAACAACACGAACGGCGCCGGCTCGTGCAGCACCTTGAGATGCAGGCGCGCGCATTTCAGCAACAACTCTCGAACCTTGGCCGTGTTCGAACCGTAGGCCACCCCCACCGTAATCTCGATTCGCCCCACGGTATGACGATGGGTCATGTTGATGACGGGATAGGCGATCATGTCGGCGTTGGGCACGATGACCGACGCCCGCTGAAAACTCTCCAGTTCGATGGAACGCATGTTGATATTGCGCACGATCCCTTCCTTGTCGCCGACGATCACCCAGTCGCCGACCTTCACCGGTCGCTCGACCAGCAGGATCATGCCCGAGAGCAGGTTGTTGACAATATTTCGCAAACCGAAGCCGATGCCGACCGAAAGGGCGCCGGCCACGAGCGCGATGTTTTCCAAATGGATGCCGAGCGCGGCGATCCCCAGCATAATGGCGATGAAGACTCCGAAGTAGCTGGCGCCGGCGGCGATGGAGTACTGGGCGCCAGGACTTAACCGAGTTTGTGGCAGGATACTCTCAAGCAGTAACCGCCGCACCATCCGGTTGACGATCAGCGCCACCGCGAACACCATGATCGCCGCGCCAATCTCGGGTAGCGACAGGGTAAAGTTGCCGATGGTCACCTCATCGAACAACCAGTGGCTCCAGATCCAGAGGTCCGCCAGCGGCACCCCCCATCCGGGGGCGACCAGAATAACTCCCAGCACCCAAACCACCCCAGTTAACAAAAAATTGAACCAGAATCGCAGAATATGTCCTTGACGCGGACCGTCGGCGGTATCCGGGAAGTAAAACAGATCCAGTAGTTCGAGCAACAGCCCATGCAGCAAAAACAGCAATCCGGCCACTAGACCGGTGACCAGCAGGGCGCGGATCAGATAAGCGCCGAGATTGCCATAGCCCCACAGCAGGGCGACAACCACCAGCAAGGACAGGACGGCGGTCAGCCAGCGGGCGACAGAGAACAGCCGGCGCGCCACCGACGGGTGAACATCCGTGGCGCTCGCTCCTTCTCGCCGCCACAGCCAGCCCCGCGTCAAGGCGAACAACAAGAGCGCCTCGCCGGAATGAAGCAGCAGGCCGTAGACGGCCAGCAGCGCCGGTGAGGGCCGCGCATCGGTTGTTGCATGCCGCAGAAACCCGTCCAGAGCCATCAGGCCAGCCAGCAGCGCAATCCGCCGAGCGATCGCGCTGGCGGCGCGGGAGGGCAACGGAAACAGCCGCCAATGCGCCAGTCCCGGGTTCAACACGGCATGGGTCAACGCCACGCAGAGCACGTAAAAGATCAGTACGGCGCCCAAAGTGGCGTACACGCGCGCGACCGGTTCGGTCAGCAGATTTTCCGGCAGGCTGGCCCAGGACAGCAGCGCGCCGAGAATGAAGGCTGGGATCACGCCGTTGGCGATTCCTTCGGCGATCGCCGCGCCCAGTCGGCGGCGGTAGCTGGGATCGGATTGTCCGGGGTTACAACCGAAACGCCGCAGCAGAAAGCGGCGCAACGTCCAACCCACTATCACCGCCAAGGTCACGGTGATCCCGCTATACCACAATACGAATCCCCGCTCGGTGGACGGCAACTCTCGAAACCAGTCCACGGGAATCCGGACGATGGACAGCAGGTAGGACGGTAATTCCTCCAAGCCATCCCGCAGGGTCGCCGGTTCCAGCGGCGCGGGGCTGCGTTCCCGCAGAAACTCCCGCAATTGGTGGCGACCGAGCGCATGCAAGGTCCTTTCCACGGCGCTAGCGCGGGTGATGACCAGTTCGGCCATTCCCATCCGCGCCCGGTAATCACTGAGATCGTCGGTGTATTGCCGTCGTTGGGCGGCGATGTCCTCGGACTCCGGCGGTTGATCGTCGGCGGGGGGTTTACCGAGCGCGTTCAACAGGGGTTCGACCGCCTTGACGCGAGTTTCGGCCGCCTGACGGGCGTTTTGTGCTTCGGAGCGGACGTCGCCCAACAATCGGCGATATTCCTCGATTTGGTCGGGACTGACGCCAGGTGTTTGAGCGATCCGGTCGGCTTCGTCCAGAATCCGGGTCCATTGGGCGACCAGGACGCTGAAGGGCGGGGTGGGTTTGAGAGTCTGGGCCGGGCCGGAAATCCAGAGCAGACACAGCATCAAGGCCAGCAGCAGGCGGCGATAACCAGCCATGCGCGGTTACCGGCCCGTCGACCGGCCCGTCAGGATCGGCGCAGGTCGTCGGCGTTGTTCCAACCACGGGCGAGCGCTGCCCACCCCGCGACCCAGGCATGGTGCAAGTGGCTGTTCGGGACGTAGGGATTGCGATCCTCGCCGTGGCTGGCCGCCGCCACCCCTTGTCGGAAAGCCTGGCGCAGGAGCGGACTCAGCTTTCTGGAAGCATCGGTCTTGCCGCGCGGGATCGGCGCTGTGCGAGTCATGGTAGCCAATGATAAAACCACTGAAAGTGACGATGTTGCTCATTCGACAATAATTTTATTTAAAATGCAACGTTGTTGTTGGGTCGTCAGCGCCCTGCATCCGGTACAGACTGGCATACAGCCCGCCCCGGGCCAGCAGTTCGGCGTGCGCGCCGAGCTCGACGATGCGCCCCTGGTCGAGCACCACGATGCGGTCGGCGTTCTCGATGGTGGACAGCCGATGAGCGACGATAAAGGCAGTGCGACCTCGACGCAGAGTCTCCAAGGCCTGTTGGACCTTGCGTTCGGACTGGGTATCCAGCGCCGAGGTCGCCTCGTCCAGAATCAGGATCGGCGCGTTCTTGAGCAGGGCGCGGGCGATGGCCAGCCGCTGGCGCTGACCGCCCGACAGGCGGGCGCCGTTTTCGCCGATCAACGTCTGGAGGCCTTGAGGCAACTCGCGAATGAATTCCAGGGCGTGGGCGTTCTCGGCGGCTTTCAGCAACTCGGCCTCGCTGGCCTGGAAGCCGGCGCCGTAAGCGATGTTGGCGGCGACGGTGTCGTTGAATAACACGATGTCCTGGCTGACGTAAGCGATGTTGGCGCGCAACTCGGCCAGCCGCAGTTCGCGGATCGACACCCCATCCAACTGGATATCGCCGGCATCCGGGTCGTAGAAGCGCGGCAGCAGATTCATCAGCGTGGTTTTGCCGCTGCCCGAGGGACCGACCAGGGCGATGGTTTCGCCCGGATGCACGTCCAAGGTGAATTGGCGGATCACCTCGGTGCTCCCATTCTGGTAGCGGTGACCGACGTTCTGGAAGCTGACCCGGCCTTGGGCGCGGCCGATGGCGCGGGTCCCCCAATCCGGTTCCGGGGGTTCGTCCAGCAGCGCGAAGATGGTCTCCGCCGCCGCCAGCCCGCGTTGCAGTTGCTCGTTGACCTTGGTCAGGCGCTTGATCGGCGACAGCAACATGGCCATCGCCCCAAACAGCGACACGAAGCCGCCGACGGTGATCTGATCGGCGGCCGATTGCAGCGAGGCCAGGTAGATCATCGCGCCCAGGGCGACGATGGCCAACAACTGAACCAGCGGCCCGCTGCCCTCGGAGACGGCGACCAGCTTCAGGTTGAACTGGCGGACTCGATTGTTGACCCGGTGAAAACGCTTCCGTTCGTAGTCTTGCCCGCCGAAGATCTTGATGACCTTGTGGCCTTGCAGCACCTCATCGATCACCTGGGTCAGGTCGCCCATCAGCTCCTGCAACTCACGACTCAACCGCCGCAGCCGCTGGCTGACCAGGCGCATGATCACGGCGATGCCGGGCGCGATCAGGAAAGCCAGCAGCGACAGTTGCCAGTTGAGATACAGCATCCAGGCCAGCAAGCCGATCACCGCCAGCCCGTCCCGGACCAGGGTCACCAGGGCCTGGGTGGTCGCGGTCATCACCTG